>DATMAT010000022.1 GCA_035559815.1 Thermodesulfobacteriota bacterium | reverse complement strand
ACCAGGCGCTTTTGAAATAACTCCGGCAGGTTCATTCCGATTAATTTTGAGCACTAAAGGGAGAAAATCAAATTAATCGGCCAGTTTTATCTTGATTTTCATACTTGTTCAAGATAAGAAATTGCTTCGCTGGGATCTATGGGTAGTGATCAAGAGGAGGAAGTCAGGGAACCGTAACGCTCAATGACATGGAAGGTAGGCATGGATAAATTCCACGACCAAAGCAATCTGACTCACATGACACCTTGTGTTCACGCTTTATAAGGACTAGTACGAATACAAGATTCGTCCCTACACAATTATGGGATCGAAAAATTGTTGTCGTAGAGACGCATAACAATGCGTCTCTACATTAGTTACGTCGTCCGGAGAATAGAAAGGCTACTTGAACGAATATAGTTAGGAAAGTGCTTGCATAGCAAACATAAAAAGTACAACCCGATTAAAAAAATGTTCTTATCTGTCTAAAAGCCTTCTTTTACAGGAACGGATTTATTGCTTTCTAATTATTTTGGACAGCAGCAAGTCTCTATTTTACTTTAAAACCTCTCACCCCTAGAATATAATTGAAACACCATGAAAAAGAATAGAGAGATTGCCGAGATATTCGAGAGAATAGCGGACATACTCGACCTACTCGAAGAAAACCCGTTCAGGATTAGGGCCTACAGAAATGCGGCGCGGAGCATATCCGACCTTAGCAGTGACATCGAGGATATGGCCAGGAGGGACGAGCTTTCCAAGATCCCCGGGGTGGGAAGCGACCTCGCCGGAAAGATCAAAGAATACATAGAGCATGGAAAGATACGCGATTATGAGGAACTGAAAAAGAAAGTACCCGATGGGCTGGTAGAACTTTTAGGCATTCAGGGGCTCGGCCCGAAGACCCTCTCTAAGTTAAACAAGGAACTCGGTATTAAAAACCTGGACGACCTCAGGGCAGCCTTGGATGGAGAGGAGATTTTGAAGCTTCGGGGCATGGGCGAGAAGAAGGTTCAGGATATAAAACGGGGAATCGAGATCTTCCAGCAAAGCACGGAAAGAATACTCCTGGGAATAGCGCTCCCACTGGCAGAAGAAATAATTGAGGAGATCAGCAAGATTCCGGGGACTGAAGGAACCATTGCCGCCGGTTCGTTGAGACGGATGAGAGAAACTATAGGAGACATCGACATACTGACCATGGCCGACGACGGAGAGAAGGTGGTGAAGGCATTTACTCAACTCACCCTGGTCAAAAACGTGCTGGCGGCGGGCGATACCAAGGGGAGTATAATCACCAAGGATGGGATCCAAGTTGACCTTCGCGTCGTCGCACCCGAATCCTACGGAGCCGCGCTTCAATACTTCACCGGGTCAAAAGCACACAACGTGAAATTGAGGACCATAGCCCTCCGTAAGGGTTTTAAGATAAACGAGTATGGCTTATTCCGGGGCGAAGAAAGAGTAGCCGGTGAAACTGAAGAGGAGATTTATAAGATACTGGGCATGCCCTGGATTCCACCGGAAATTAGAGAGGATAACGGAGAGATAGAAGCAGCTTTGAATAAAACCCTGCCAGACCTGGTGGAGCTGGATGATATAAAAGGAGACCTCCAGATGCATTCCAAGTGGAGCGACGGCAAAACCGGCGTCGAGGAGATGGCTCTTCGGGCAAAAGAGCTTGGATATCAATACATCGCCATAACCGACCACTCCCCTTCCTCCCGGATTGCCAGGGGGCTTTCTATAGAAAGACTATACGAGGAGAAAAAAGAAGTTGAGCAAATAAACAAAAAACTTAAAGGAATCAGGATACTCATGGGAGCGGAGGTGGACATAAAGAGCGACGGCTCTCTCGACTATCCCGACGAGGTTCTAAAGGATTTAGATATGGTGCTGGTATCGGTGCACAGCGGTTTTAAGATGGATAGAAATTCCATGACCAAGCGGATAACAACGGCACTAAAGAATCCCCTCGTACATATACTCGGCCACCCAACCGGAAGGTTGATCGGAGAGAGAGACCCCTATGAAGTGGATATAGATGAGGTCATTAAAACGGCTAAGGCTTACGGTAAGGCAATCGAGGTGAATGCCTCCTACTTCCGGCTTGATTTAAACGATATCAACGCCAGAAAGGCGGCCGACTCCGGGGTTAAAATAGTTATTTCGACCGACGCCCACCACCCGGACCAGCTCTACGCCATGAGATTTGGCGTGGGTACTGCCAGGAGGGGTTGGGTGGAAAAGAAAGACGTTATAAATTCTCTTGGTTTAAATCAACTAATGGGTTGGTTGAGTAAGGTCAGAAACAAGTGAAGCTCCCTGCGGCACGCGCAGGGTATCCGAAAATTTCCCTCCCTTGATGGGAGGGGGTTCAGCCCATGAGATATGATTTATCTCACGGGCTAAAGGGGAGGGTGAATAATGCGATTTTATCACCCCCACCTTAATCCTCCCCCATCAAGGGGGAGGATTGTGTTATGTTAGGACGGGGACCTTTTATTATTACTCCTGAAACTCGTTTCCGAACCTTTCAATTAGGAATCCAGAATAGTATGAACATGGATTCCCGCGTCCGCGGGAATGACAGGTAGCGAGCTACAGAACTAAGCTGGTTCCGTCAAGGAATGAAATACCTGTTCATAAAATGGTTTTCTTTTTTGATTGGGAATTATCGCTACGATTTAACCATCATCGAGTCATTGTTATCATGCATCACTTCACTTCCACCCATCCTCCCCGGCGGTAATGGAAGGTTTGGCGGTCATGAGAGTTAAGAACCCGATCTTCGTCAGTCAAGACGCTCAACAGTTTTTCTATTATCTTTTTGGAGCCTTCTTTCAGGCTTTTTTGATTCTTCGACTTGATCTTGAATTCGAACGACCTAGTGCCACCCTCAAAAACAAAAATTAAGGAGGGTGTTTCTTTAGAGTTAGCACTGATGAAGGCGTTGAAGAAATCGTTGCTGCTCACCGAATCGCTGAGGTCTTCGCCAAGCGCAGTAAACAATATCTCCGGGATCACACCCTTGGTCAGCTTTATGTAGATTAACGTCTCCGGAGAATCGGGTTTAAATATTATCTCAAGATCCTCATTCTGTGTGGTAATGAAGTTCTTGTTAAAAATCCTTTCCATTATGTCGATCTGCTCTGCCGGATAATTGGCTTTGTCGGTAATAAAAGTTATCTCTATCATGCGACACCCCCAAAATCTTTATCCATCCTGCTGCTTAATTCAAACCAGATAGCCACCCAGCCATCTTCCGTGAATTCTCTGATAAGACCAAATCCGGCTTCTTTAAAGCCAGATATAGCCTTCTCTCTCTTTAGCTCCGATATGCCGGAGACAACCAGAACACCATTTTCCTTCATTACCTTTTTAATCCCCTCGGCCAACCTCAAAAGCTCGTCGGTAACTATATTTGCCATGACCAGGTCATATCTTTCTTTAGCCCCCTCCAACGATGCCCGTAGAACTCTAACCTTTGTACTTACCCCATTTCTCTCCACGTTCTTTATGGCCTCTTCAACCGCTATCGGGTCGATGTCCATAGCCAGGACGCTGTCCGCACCTAATGCTGCGGCAGAGATTGCCAGTATACCGCTGCCACATCCCAAGTCCAAAACCTTTTCCATCTTCCCCGCCTTTAGTACTTCTTCGATCGCCCTCAGGCAAAGACGCGTCGTATTGTGGTTGGAGCCGAACGAGGTCCCCGGGGCTATTTCTATAAACCTTTCCTCTCCTTCGGGGAACCGCAGAAGAATTCTGGATGGAGAAGTGCGATATTCGATGTATGGTTCGGGATAAGCCATGGCAATGCTAAGAACCATAATATATAAATTAACGATGATCCAGGGGTTGGTTTAAAACATCTTATATCCCGGCGACTATCGTCTCTTGAGGTAAAGCTCGGAAAACCGATCAATGTCCGCTAATGGTTTGGGCAAGGCTCGAATACAAACAACTCAAGCTAATAGAACGTGCTTATGAACAATTGGTCAAGACGCCGGCTCGTCTTTGATCAAAGACCGGATATTATCTTTCATCTCCGGTGTTACTTTCTCTACCTTATGATCCCACATTATGTGCTGTATAGCCTTCATCAAGACTTCGCCTTCGTTGTAGCCGGTGAATTTCCTCTTACAGTCCTCGTTCCCCAGCTCCTTACAGGTTAATAACTTTCTGGCCATAGAACTTTACGCAATTAATCGCCACGACTGAACTCGCTGCCCTGAGCTCCTGTCTGCCGAGAGATTGCGCTTCCTCCTTGCTCGAATGATTTTGGTAATACTATACACGAACCCGGAAAGGTTACAATTACAGGACCGGGGGAAAAGTAGATTTATTTTAAGCTTGGTTGCTTTGACCGGGGCAGCCTAACTAACGTAGACTGCCCTTGATGCGCTAGCTTAATCGGTTCTCTCCGGGAGACCGGCCATCCTAGAGAGCATGTTAATCTCTTGCAGGCGTTCGGGCGTCAGCGAAGCCTCGGGTTGAAGCATCTTCAATTCCTTCAGCATCTCTACCGCCTTAGGGTCGCTCTTGAAAGGAACGCCATATTTGTCTTTGAAGTAGATTTGCTCGAATGGTTTACGCTTTCTCTGTCCGCCGGTTAATGGGTCTTCTGCCGGATAACCAATTGCCATACCCCAGACAAAACGACAATGGTCGGGAAGGCCGAAGATCTCCGCTATCTTTGGTCCAACTCCGGCAAATGAACAAACCCCCAAGCCCAGTGCAACTGCGGTCAATTGAGCCTGAGCCATGGCCATACCAGATTCGCAAGACAACATAAAATCTACTACCTCGGTTGGGAAACTGGTGAGACGGGGTTTGGCTGAGTTTTGGATGAACTCTACGCTCCAGCCGTGGGACGGATTAACCGCGCCCCACTTGTACAGGTCAGTGAGATGGTCGGCAATCTCTTTATACCAGGCATCTCTCTCGATAAACCAAATGAGGATAACCGGAGCCATCTCTATGAAGGCCACGTTAAAGGTAGAAACTACCGGTTTGAGCTTCTCCTTTAACTCTTTATCGGTGAACACTATAGCCTGTACCGCATTTACATTTCCCATGTGTGAAGCAATGCGAGCCGCTTGAAGGATTGCTTCCAGCTTCTCCGGCTCTACCGGCTTCCAAGGTTTGAAATACCTTATGGAACGTCTGCTTCCCACAACCTCAAAAAAGTCTCTCCGTGCTATATCGAGCATAATTCATACCCTCCTTTTATTATATAACTTCTAATTGTGGACTTAATCTTTGAAGCTGATGTTAAACTTGAGCATATTGAGATATAATATGATTTCAAACTATAATATTCTGATAATTTTGTCAATATCGATTTTAACGGTTTCAAAAATGACGGTAATGATTCTTACTCCTGATGGGTCGGAACATCTATGATACAGACTGACCCAAATAATAACCGCAAGTCATGTCTTTGAAGAAAACTGAATCCGTAACCATAGGCATACTTGGAGGAGGCCAGCTAGCCCGGATGACCGCAAATGCCGCCTACAAGCTCGGCCTTAAAATAGCGATTCTAGACCCGGAGCCGGACAGCCCGGCACAGCAGATTACCAACCTTAGGGTAGTAGGCTCTTTAAACGATGTGCGCTCCCTGGAAAACCTAGCCCAGATATCCGATTTAATAACCCTGGAGAACGAGTTTGTCGATGCGCCGTTATTAGAACATCTGGAGTCCAAGGGGATGACGGTGTATCCAACGGCAAAAACAGTTGGCCTTGTACAGGATAAGCTACTTCAAAAGCAATTGCTTCGGGCAAATGGAATAGGGGTTCCCCCCTTCGCTGCTGTTTCTCGTAGCGAAGATATACTGGAAGCCGCGGAGAATTTTGGCTGGCCACTTGTATTGAAAGCCCGGCGAAACGGCTACGACGGTCGAGGAAACGCACTGGTTGAGGGGTCTAATGATGTTCTACCGGCCTGGAGAAAACTTAGGGGTGAGGAACAGGGCCTGATGGTCGAGGGATATGTTGAATTCAGGAAAGAGCTTGCGGTGATGGTGGTAAGAAGCACTAGGGGAGAGGTGGTCACCTACCCGGTAGTAGAGACGGTACAAAAGGACCACATATGCCACACGGTAAAGGCACCGGCTGAGGTGAACTCCGCAGTCAAAGAAGAGGCATCCCAAATAGCCAGAGGGTGTATAGAAACCTTTGACGGCGTGGGGATATTCGGTATAGAAATGTTCCTACTCCGCGATAACCGCGTACTGGTTAATGAGCTTGCCCCCCGTCCCCATAACTCCGGGCATTATACGATCGAAGCCTGCATAACATCGCAGTTCGAGAACCACCTCCGAGCAATCCTGGGCTATCCCCTGGGCTCAAGCTCCATGGTTCTTCCGGCAGCGGTGATGGTCAACCTGCTTGGCAATAGAAGCGACGTTGCAACCGTCCGCGGGGTGGAAAAAGCACTGAGCATCCCTGGGGTGAACCTGCACCTCTACGGCAAGAAACTCACCCGTCCCAGCCGCAAGATGGGGCATATCACCGTTTTGGGCAAGACCATGGAGGAAGCCCTAGAGAAAGCGGTAGAAGCGGCAGGTTCTATTTCATTCTAATGCAATAAGCCGGAGGTAAACAATGACCAAACCCTTAATCGGAATAATCATGGGAAGCGATTCCGACCTGCCCACTATGAAAGCCGCTGCCGAGGTATGCGCGGAATTTGGAGTGCCTTACGAAATTAGCATCGTCTCTGCTCACCGCACCCCTTTAGACATGACCAATTATGGACAGGAGGCACATAAACGGGGATTGCGGGTGATCATTGCCGGAGCGGGAGGGGCGGCGCACCTCCCCGGAATGATTGCGGCCAACACCCCGCTTCCGGTAATCGGCGTGCCCGTCCGCACCGAGTCTCTAAGCGGGTTGGATTCCCTCTTGTCCATCGTACAAATGCCTCCCGGCGTGCCGGTGGCCACGGTAGCAATAGGCGGGGCTAAAAACGCAGCCATACTGGCTGTAGAAATCCTGGCCGCAACCGACCCATCTCTCTTGGAGAAGGTTATAAGTTATAAGGAAAAAATGGCCACGGAATCACGTGAAAAAAATAAAGGTTTAATGGAAAAGCTTCGTGAGAAGTGAAGCCCACAAAAAACCTGGTTTTCTGGCTTGAATCAACCTAAAAAAGAGAACAGAGCCAAATGACCACCACTCAAAAGAAGACTTCCCCGGAAAAGGCAAAGAAAAGAATCGAAGAGCTCAAGCGGGAGATCGAGCGCCACGATTATCTCTACTACATAGAAAGCAGGCCGGAAATCTCCGATGCCGAGTACGATGCGCTCATGCAAGAGCTGAAGAGACTCGAATCCGAGCACCCGGAGCTGGTCACTTCGGATTCTCCCACTCAACGTGTAGGCGGCCTTATAGCGGAAGGCTTCAGACCGGTGGAGCACCGGACCCCCATGATGAGTATAGATAACATCCTGACCGAGGAGGAGGCATTAGAATTCGACAAAAGGGTAAAGAGATTTCTCGGAATCGCAGAGGATATCGAGTACACGGCGGAGCCCAAGTTTGACGGGGTCTCCGCTTCCATTACCTACGAGAACGGGGTACTGACCCAAGGTGCAACCCGCGGCGACGGCCGGGTTGGGGAGGACGTTACCGCGAATATCAAGACGGTGAAAGCCATACCGCTCAAGTTTCGGGCTTCTGACGGAATCCCAAAGAGAATCGAGGTAAGGGGAGAGGTGATAATGCCGAAAGAGGCGTTCCGAAAGCTGAATAAAGAGCTGGGCGAGGCGGGCGAGCCTATATTCGCCAACCCCAGAAACGCAACCTCCGGCTCGCTCCGGCAACTGGACTCCGGGATTACCGCCAGGCGGCAGCTCGACTTTTATGCCTGGGGGGTTGGAGAGGTCGTTGGATACGAATTTAAAACCGAATGGGAGGTCATGCAGAAATTGAAAGCATGGGGATTCAAGATAGAGAAAAGGATGATGCATTGCCAGGGCATCAACCAAGCTATTTCCTACCATCACGAGATGGAATCGGTACGGGATGAGCTCCCTTATGAAGCCGACGGCGTGGTGATAAAAGTGGACAGGAGAGATTACCAGAGGGAGCTGGGAACAACGGCCAAGTATCCCCGCTGGAGCGTGGCGTACAAATTCAAGCCCCGCCAGGCTACTACCAAAATACGGGATATAGTGGTCCAGGTGGGAAGGATGGGGCTTCTCACGCCGGTGGCGAATCTCGACCCGGTCAAAATAGGGGGGGTCACCGTCAGCCGGGCCACCCTGCACACCGAGGACATAATAAAGGAAAAAGACCTAAGAATAGGAGACATCGTCCTGGTGGAGAGAGCGGGAGACGTCATTCCCGAGGTCGTCCAGCCCATAGTGGAGAAAAGAACCGGGGAGGAAAAACCCTTTGTCATGCCGGATAAATGCCCGGTATGCTCGACTCAAGTGGAAAGAGAGGGGTCTTACTACTACTGTCCAAATCTTTCCTGCCCGGCCCAGTTGAAGGGAAGAATAAAGCACCTGGCATCGAGAAGGGCATTCGATATCCGGGGACTCGGAGAAAAGATAGTAGACCAACTGATGAAGGAAGGGCTACTCAAAGACCTCTCCGATGTTTTTTACCTCAAGAAGAGCGACCTGGTTAACCTGGAGAGGTTCGCCGACAAATCGGCGTCTAACCTGGAAGAGGAAATAGAGAAGAGTAAAAAGATTCCGTTTGACCGTTTCATAAATGCCCTGAGCATCCGCCACGTTGGCGAGAGGATGGCTCAAATACTAGCCGAGAATTTCACCGATATCGACGATTTGGCCGGGGCTACAGAAGAAAGGTTAATGGATATACCCACCGTAGGACCAGAGGTGGCAAAGAGCATCACCCGGTTTTTCAGAGAAAGAAAGAATAGAGAGACCATGAAAAAAATTCTTTCTTCAGGCGTTAATATCGAATATAAGGCTTCGGTTAAAAAGAGCGACAAACTGAAGGGGCAAACCTTTGTCTTCACCGGCGCCCTCAAGTCATTTACCCGGGACGAGGCAAAGAGACTGGTGGAGGAGCATGGCGGTGTTGTTTCCTCTTCGGTAACCAAAAAGACTACCTACGTCGTGGCCGGAGACGACCCCGGCACGAAGCTGGACAAGGCCCGGTCGCTGGGGATAAAAATTTTGGATGAGGATGAATTTAAAAGGCTTATTTATCAGGCCACAACTTGATGCAAATGTTTAAGTGTTCACGAGTTGACGAGTTAACACGCAAACACGCTATCTCGGTAACAGAATTTACTTGTGCTCATTCCTGGCTAATATTTTGAATTGACCTCCTCTGCCTCATCACCTCATAGATGATTATCCCGGCGGCGACCGAGGCGTTTAGGGAGGATACCTCTCCCACACCAGGGATGGATACAAGGAAATCGCACTCCTCCCTCACCAGCCTTCCCAACCCCTTGCCCTCGCTTCCGATTACCAGGGCCAAATCCAGCTTTCCCAAATTCTCCTCAAAAACCGCTTTAGGAGCCGATTGGTCTGCGCCCACTATCCAGAGCCCATTTTTCTTGAGTTCTTTCATCACCGAGACGATGTTTATCACCCGGGCAACCGGAATAAAACTGGTAGCCCCGGCGGAGGCTTTTATCACGGCAGGGGTTACCGAAGCCGACCGGTCCTTGGGAATTACAACGCCGTGTGCCCCCAGGACATTGACCGTTCTTATCATCGCCCCGAGATTCTGGGGGTCTTCTATGTGGTCCAGTATCAAGAGAAGAGGCTTTTCCCCTTTCCCTTTTGCTCTACCGAGGATTTGGTCAAGAGGCGCGTACTCAAAGTCTCGAATCCTGGCTAGGACCCCTTGATGACCCGGTGTGTCCGAGATTTTGGACAAGGCTTTTTGGGGTAGGAACGAGATTTTTACCTTGTTCTCCCGGGCCAGTTTTATGATTTCTGAATACCTTTCCCCTTTTCCCTCTTGAGAGATTAAAACCTCTTCTACCTTGGACGGCATCCCCAAGAGAGCCTCGATCACCGGATTCTTTCCGTAGATAATCATTTTGTTATTGCAGGAAGAAGGTTATTAGATCCATAATCACAATGGCCCACAACCCACAGTATTTCCATATTTAAGCGATCTTATATGCCATTGGTAGTCACGCATTGCCTGCAAAATAAATTTCATGGGTGCGTATATCATTTTTTTTATTGTAGTAAGGAACGCATATATGCGTTCCTTACATTTAATGAGGCACCCCACGGCAGCCGAAGGTATTCTATAATTCCCCTCCATTGATTGGAGGGGATTCATGGTAGGGTGAAAACATGATTCTACCACCCTAACTTCTTATTTCCATTTGATCCAGATAGTTTCCTAAAAACCTCTGTTTCTTCAACATAACTAGATGAGAGTAAAACCATTCAATAATCCCAGCGTTCGTCCTTAGCCTAGTCGAAGGGCGAACACCTTTTGCTTTAAATCATCCTTCGACCCTGCTCAGGATGAGCGGAATTGCATCCGCTGGAAAAAACAATTAACAAACCGGTCATTCCAACGGAGTTCCTTAGACTCCGCTTACGACAAGTTTGATATCTGACTGGATCGGGGATACCTCAGATCCACCGAACATCAAAGATCATTCCCCATCAAGGGAAGAATTGTTGAAGGAAATTATTGAATCAACAGTTATAGTGTGCATCTAGCTTATTTTTTTACGCATTAATTCTTAGCCTTTTCCGGTTCGTTGCCAGCTGAGGTGCTGGTTTGTTTTGCCCCTGCACCAAACTCAACCTTCACCTCGTTTATCTTGTTCATGATGTTATCGTTTATCCACTTCTCATCCCACCACTCCACCGGACGGACGGGAACACCGTAGATATAGACGCCGTAATGCAGATGGTCGCCCGCGGCCAAGCCGGTTTCGCCGGTCCGGCCGATTATCTGCTTTTTTTGGATCATGTCTCCGACGTTAACCTCGATGGTACTAAGGTGTCCATAAAGGGAATTTAGCCCGTAGCCGTGGTCGATTATGACTGCGTTTCCGTAAATCCCCAGGTCGCCGGCAAACACCACTACCCCATCATTAGCCGCCTCCACCGGATACCTCCTGGTCACGGCCAGGTCGTAGCCCAGATGATACTGATGGTCTATTTCCTCGCCCTGATAAATGTACGTTCGGGCATCGGCAAAGTTAGCCTCCACCTTAGAGTTGGTCAGTTGATGGAATGCTCCGTTCCAAAGTATTTGGCCTTGAGACTTCTCCCCTATTCTCTTGATCTGGGCGTCGTTCTTCTTTCTCAAGTCGCTATTGACCTTGAGGAAAACCTCCTTTAAGGCGGTACCCGGCGAGTATTCCTCGCCCAGTATCGGAACCATCTTCCGGTCGATGAAGTCATCTCCTATATCCAGCGTGCTTTTTCTGTAAGGAACGTATTTCACCCTGTAAAAAAAACTGGTTTCTCTGGAATTACCCGCCGCATCCTCCGCCATGACCATTATATTTTCATCAGCGCCCAGGTTATAGGGATAGGCAAAAAAGGCCATATAGACTTCCGGGTCCTGAAAGTAGCCCTTCTTCCCGGGGAAAAAATAATTCCCGACCTTGACCCCGCTCTTAGCCGTATCCTCGGACGACTTATAAATGACCAAACCGGAGCCGCCGTGGTTTATGTAATGTTCCCGGCTTAACACCTCTATCCGGGGAGGGGTGACATCTATGGTCACCTTCTTGACTGCCGTGGTCTTATTTCCCACAAAAAGCTTGAGGCGGGACCGGTCCTCGGCCATAACCCTAATTTCGGCCGGGCCTCCCTTTATGCCCAGTTTTTTGGGGTCGAGCTTTATCTGGACTTTTTCCTCGTTGACCGTTGAATCGTACTCTTTGTCAAAAAGAGGGGATTCGCCGTGCTGGTCGGCAAGGACGATGGAAACCTTCTTGAGCCCCTTACCCCGGTCCCTTATCTCCACGTCGAAGGGGCGAAGCCCCACGTACTCGGTGTCGAGCTTTATGTCGACGGTAGGAGAATGCCATTCAAATTGAGGGATGATGTAAAAGATCGTCCCGAGGACCAGCGCAATGATGATTATGTAAAAAAACTTCTTTATTCCTCTCATTAAAGAATCTCCTTATCAGAGGTAATTTTTTATATCCTCTTCATATTCGGGGAAGTAGTAAGCTATTTTTTCCAGATTGAATCTTCTCAGGATGGATTCTTTGGGTTCCCTCCTGAGTAGAAATGAGAAGGATTTTTCCACCAGTTCGGCCGGTGTCACCTTCCCGCCGGTTAGCCTTTCATAATAGGTCCTGTCCACCTCTACGGTGTGAACTGTTTTGCTGTCCCCTTCCACTACTTCGACGTTAAAAATGAATGCTTCACTGCTTTCCGATTTGCCCTCCACGCTGACCTTAGCCACCGGGTCGCCCCCTTTTCGTCATGAGTTATGATGAACACCGCTCAATACAGTACCCTCTCCTGCTCAGCCATGCACCGCATACATGTTCGGATTTTGCAACCTTACCGCTTGAAGCCTCTGCTGGATGACGTAAGCAAACCGCTTCATCAGCTCGTAGCCCAGGTCATGGTCTTCTTCGCATTTTTTCCGGAGGAATTTTCCATCGAGCATAATAGCCTGAGTGGGTACAATAGCTTTGGCGTCGAAACGCCAGCGATAAGGTGGAAAGAGCCAAGACCAGCCCAGCACGTCGTCTTCGTCCAGAATCTGGATGGTTAATGGTTCCCTGTCCGGTGCCAGGACCGATTCCAGGGCCACCCTACCCTCCCGGATTATGTAAAAACGGTCGGCTTCCTGGCCTTCCCGAAATATAAAATCCTTGGTGTCGAACTTTACGTTAGAGGCGCATCCGACGATTAGGTCGAGGTGCTTTTGGCCGAGGCCGTCAAACAAAAAGTGCTTCGACAATATTGTTTTAATCCTTTTTTGCATTTACTTCCTCCTTATTCTCTGAGATGGTCGCAGCGGTATAACTTTAACTAACAACGCCAGGTAACAACCTCACCTCTCATTTAACAGGATTATTATCCCATTTAACGTATGAGCTATCAAGGAGAATTTGTAAAGTTGGCGGGTTTGCGGGCTTACCTGTTTGCGGGTTTGACCCTAGTCCCCTCTTTAGACCTGCCCTGAGCCTCGCCGAATGAGGGGATTTAGGGGTGTGTGTTTGCGGAGCTGCCTGTTGGCGGGCTGTCTACGTAAACAAGCTAACACGCCAACAAGAAGAACCAACTGTGACGAATGTAGTCAACCCTGCCGTTGACCGGGGCCAAATTAGCGGTTGCAAACCCCTCTTGCAAATACTAAAATCTGGTTATGCAAGGGTTGAGGCCCCTAAGGTTAATTCAAATCTGTCACGAAATTAAATCGAATCCTAAACGCCAGCCCAAGGAGCTTTATAAAGCCCTGGGTATATCTAAACAACAGTTTTACAAAGATAAAACACTCCTTGAGAAACTGGGGTTCAAGTTTACCTACTCCCCCAAGAAGAAATCCTTGATTATAGAGCAAGACTCCCTCATCAACATCTACGATCTGACCCTGAACGAAATTTTCGCCTTGGTGATGTCCGTAAGACAGCTTTCTTCAATTGGAGACTACAACCTTACCCAGGATGCGCTGAGCGGGATAAGAAGGATTATCAATCAAGCCCCTCTTCAAGCAAGAGGAATTCTACAGGGCGCCCTCGACGACATAGTTTTCAAAGAAGGCTTTGGCTGTGATCCCAAAATAATAGAAACCCTGACCGAGGCGATAAAGGAAAATGTAAGACGGGTAATCATCACCTACGATAACTACAAAAGAGGCGAAATCGTAAAATACGAATTCGACCCGTACACCATATTTCCAAGAAAAAACGGTCTCTATGTCGAGGGTTACTCCTTCACGCATAAAGAGATTCGGATGTTCAGGATAAACCGAATCAAGGATATCCGTTTCACCCAATTTACCGTGCCAAGAAGAAGCGACTATTCATTCAAGGAAAGGCATAAGGATAGTTTTGGGGTTTTTACCGGAAACGAGACAACTACCGTAAGAATCAAGTTCTCCAAAAACGTAGCAAAATACATCGAAGAGCCTCCCTGGGTATCGCGAGGGGAGATTACCAAGCTTACCAACGGCAACATCCTATATGAAATCAACACCTCCTATCCCCAGGAAGCTCTGTGGTGGGTACTCCAATGGGGAGCCGAAGCCGAGATTCTAGAGCCAGAGTGGCTGAGGGGGGAGATGGTAAAGACAGTTCGGAAAATGTTCGAAGTATATTCTAAAATGGAGGATGGTTAACAGAATGAACGAATTAGGTGAGCTAGAGAAATTAAAAATTCTAGCTAGCTTCAATGTACACTGTGAGAAAGAAGGGAAAAAAGCAGATTCTACTTGGATCCAAACCTGTGAGTGGGCAATAGCTCAAGAAAAGTTAGATGAAATTAAAATTATTTTATCTTCCTTCGGAAAATCGGCATTACCTATAATTAGAACACTATGCTTTCTGCGTTTCTCATCCTCACCTCAACATGGGCCTCCAAAATTGGAAATCAATCAACAAAAGGTTATAAATGAGAAAGGACAGATACTAGGTCGAGTTTATCATCTCTACAAGCGACCCTTGCCCAATGAGCTTCAAATGAGAATTGCCTATGAAAATATGATGCAAGAATATCTCTCATATCTCCAAAGATCGTGTGAAATAGTAGTTCTGAGAGAAAGCGATCAAACAGTATGGCTTTTTGTTCCAGATGACCAAGTTCCTGATTGGAAAAGTTATTGGAAAAGTTTTGTTAAGTGGCGTTTTGATATGGAGTATCTAGTAAAAACTTTTGTTCTTCTCGTAAATTCGGTGAGACTGGCTAACAGAGGTTTAAGTTCGGTTCCGGAGATACCTATTATTACCAATGCCCAGCGTTGGTTGATAGCTGGTTTCTATTACGCAACCTTGCGTCAGACACCAAATCTTTACAAAGAACAGTTGAATGAATTAGAAAAGGACATCAAGAACAAAAAAGATTTAAAAGTGTTACTTTTGATTAATTCCAGTTATTACAATCGCAACGCTAGTACACAAGTTATAGAAAAAATGGGAAAAGGTAAAAAATTAGTAGAGCGTATAAAGCAGTTAATTCAAATGAAAGAGAGCGAATTTCATAAATTAGATACTTTACTAAAGGATCAGCCCCATTTTTCTTTTAGTAGAACTGCTGGGGATAGGGCTAATAATTTTTGTTACTCTTGTGGTTGTGGACTTAATGAAACAGAACCTAAATTAACAGCCAATAAATTTATCTTTAGCTCACCAAGCCAACGAAGCCAATCTAATAGTAGTGAAGGTCAGCCAAATATTTGCTATGACTGTGCCGTTATCGGCTTTGCCTCTCCTGTTAAACTGGTTGACGAGGGATTTATTGCTACCTTCCAAAAAGAAAACGAATCTGACAGGTATCGTGTGGAAAACTATATACGCCAATATACTTTAGCAGAGTTAAACCTGATAGCTGGTCAACGAATTGTCTTACCTTGTCCCTATAATGAGCATATTCCCCAAAAGGGTTCTTTGAACAAAATTATGGGTACAGTGCAGTATGCTCTTTATAAATTGGCAACCTTATTTCCTATTGAGGTTTTTGAAACTTTCGATGTCCTTGTAAGTTTTGGAGGAACAGGTGGTGATTGTGAGGTAAAGCTTCCTAAAAGACATCTTGTAACTCTAAAGCTACTCCTTCAGAGGTTTGGCAACCCAAGTGCAATAACATTTGAGAAAGGCAGAAAAAAGCTAAACGATGCGGTTGCCGATGCAATACGTTATATTCAAGCAGATCAAGTTACCTTTGCTGAGTACGTTTTGGCTAAGGAGTATTCTGAGAAAGCTGGAAAACAAGAATATCTTGCTGATGACTTACATCAAAAGTTTACCGAATTGCTAAGGGAGGAGGTGAAACCATGATTTTAAAACCTAAGGAGAAAGCTGAGCGTTATGAACTTGCAAATGCAATTGCTGGCATGTGCTACGCTTTCATAAGCTTTGCTGAAAATGAGCTTAAGGAAAAAGGTTCTGACCAAAAAGCTCTTAAACTAGAAATAACTAAACTCATTGGAGATGTAGACGAAGCTTCACACTTTGGCTATTCTGTCGCTCCAATTATAGAAAGGAACTCAGCAAGGCTTTATTGGAACCAAGGCAGGAGTTTCATGTATGAACAGACAAAGAATTTATTTCAGAGACTTGGGCTGACTGATAGGGAGAAGAGTGAGGATAACAGTCGCTATCTTGAAATAGAATATGATGATCTTGAAAGAGCACGAGTATACTTGCTTAAGGAAAAAGAACTTAATGACCGTGATTGGCGACAATTTGTATATGAAGTCCGTCTAATGCTTTCAGCTAGATTCCCCAAATATTTACCTAAACCTACCGAGGAGTAAAAACAATTTATCAGAGGAGGAATTAAAATGGCAAGAAAGAAAAAGAAAGAAGAAATACAGACACAGGAAGACAGGGCAACCCAAGTAACAAAGGTCAGAGGAGAATATTCAGGACTGGCTAATAACGCTGATCCTCACTGGCACTTTGATATTTATGCGCTTTTGATTGGGCCTCAGGAGCTTTACTTCGGACATGAAGTTCAAGTGAACGTCAATATAGTTGAGACAGTTAAAATAGCCACAGATAGTGGAGAAATTGAGAAATGTTATATCTCTCCAACCAAACGACGTGGTGTCGAGAGACGGACTCTACTCTGGGCTCCTGCTAAAGATACAAGTAAAGGTCCCTTACTAACTGACTCATTGGAATGTGGTATCCCACTAACCTGTATGGAAGATAATTGCCCAATATGCAGAATCTTTGGCGGATTGGAAACAGGTGAGAAAACTTTTATTGGACGGTATATACATGCTGGCGGAGTAGCCATTCAGCTTCAACTCCCCGAAGAAAAGCAAAGGGCAATGCATCCCTCACAAATGAATAATAATCCAAGAGAGAACTCGCCACAGCCATTTAAGCGCGAGTATAATGAGCCAGGATTACTTTACTCAATATCTAATCATGCCTTTTCGGTTACAGAGAAAGAGTTTAGTGCCGCTGCTTATGCTTTCATCAACTCTCTTATACGCTTAGGTGCAGGAAATCCTAAAGGGTTATGGTTCTATGAAGAGTCGGATTTTCTTGATAATACAAGGCAGCCTTGGTTAGTTGTTGACAAATACTGGGTTCCCAAAGGCAGAAGACCAGTGGTTCCTCCTTACATAGATAACATTAAAGAAGCAGAGGAAATTTTCAAAACAAATGCTCAGATTGTAAACGGTGGACAAGTTCAAAACGGAGTTGCAACCGCTCAATATTTCACCAGGTATTTAGGACAAAAAGCTCTGGAGCAACTTCAAGAATGGGCTGATATATTTGCAAAAGAGTATTTAGACCAGGCTTCTACTTAAGTAAGAATGAGGAATAAAGAATGTACGCAATGAGATTACACATTAAACCAACTAGCACTCTAACCTTTAGAGTTCTACCAGGCTCTATGTTGCACATTTCTACATACCCTTTTGTTCCTCCCTCAACGCTTTCAGGTTTTCTAAAAAGGCTTGCTCTTTTAACAACACAAAAAGATAATCCGAACGAACGTGGTGTATATCCTGAAACCGACGTTGAACGAGGTAGAGGAAGAACTAAGAGAAATCCACCCTACTATACCTTGCCAACATCGTTTATCTCCGTAGGGGCTTATCCACGATTAATGCAATACCCAGATAAACCCAGTCGTAACTTTCGTATCCATCAATCCTATCGACATGGTCCAAGAGAATTCAGTCATAGTGATTTCTCAAAGATGCGGAAGGAGGGAAAAGTTCACAACCTTCAATTACATACATGGGAGTATCTTTTTACCGATTACTTGGTAGGGTACGTTCTTGCTGAAGATGAAGATTCTTTATCGTGCTTTAAAGAACTGGTAGGCTACGGCACAAAACTTGGCAAAGAAGGTTATGCGTATCTCGAAGCTGTAGATGATCCTTTTCCTTTAGATATAAATAAAATCGAAGCTCCATCATCCTCGCTTGTTCCTTTAGAAAGTGCCAACGTAGTTCTAAATGCTACAACCTATCAAATTTATTACCACCGCTGGCAACAAGGGCAAGCCTCTCCAGCGATTTTTGAAAATTCACCTTCACCAGTTGATGGCTTTAATAGTATCTTGGCTGTTTTTGTATCCGACCTAAATCAGACTATTAAAACAGAGTACTACCTTAATGGAAATGAGCTTTACATTTCAAAAGGATTAGTAGACAAATTAAAAGATGGATTTAGGGGAGTATAAATACATGGAAAAGGTAAACTTGGAAGGAATCGGAAGGATTTTCTTCAAGTATGATTCTACGGGTCTTCCGACTCGTGCAATAATCCACACTTTGAGTTCGCATCAAGCAAACACCAGATTCCTTATTGAGTCTTTCCAATCGGTGCAAAAAGAACTTGTTAAATGGAAGGAAAACCTGGCAAGAGCAGCGGAAATCCATGATTGCGGTAAGATAGATACCTTTGATTTAAGACTAGATAAAAAAGATGGAAAATATATTCTAATTTACTCCTTTCGTGGACATCCTTATAGACAGATTGTTAATGAACTGGCCAGCCCAGATACAGAGTCTTTGGTAAATCAGTTAATAAAGAATCATCACAAATACTCCGTGGAATCAATAGTTCAAGCTGTAAACCTTCTTAGAAGGCAGGGTGAGAATCCCGATACCCTATTTGAGTACCCTGAGCTTCTTTATAGTCTTGAACTCGCCGATCAAATTGAAGCAGAGTCAGCCACATGGGCAATTGATGGAGATGCTTCATCGCGCACTTTTATGGATGTTGAGCTTAGACCGGAAAAGCGATCAAACGGTGAGATTTATCTGCATGTTCACCCATGGGCGTTTGTCTTCGACATCGTTAGAAGAGATATAATAGGATTGGAAATCGAATTAGAGGATAAATTTCGCATTAATAAATGGTGGGAAGAGACAAACAACCTGAAAAACCACATAGAGGAAAAGCTAAGAGAGGCTATACAAATAGGGAGATTCCAGCCTGTTCATAGCTATTATCTTAAAAAGCCTCCAGAAGTATCATATACATTTATAGATGGATTACTAAAAAAAGATAATGTGGATGATACCTACCGTCTTATTGGCGGGGATACCTTCAAACCAAATGCTTTGCAGAGAGAAGCTTTTGATCTTTTTGCAGATGATGATATTTCAAGTTTAATTCTAGCTCCAACAGGTTCTGGAAAGACTGAGGCAATTTTGTTTCCAGCACTCAGCTTTAATAAGAGACTTATTTTAGTCTTACCAGCACGTAGCCTTGTTGATGACCAGAGAAAGCGAATAGATAGATACCTGAAACACCTGTCAGGACAAATTAAAGACCAGCAGTTTAGCTGTATTGTTGACACTGGTAGTCAAATAGAACACGTGATTTATCGAGGTGGTCAACCCCAAAAAGCAGTTCATAAGCCAGACCGTCACTTCTATTCGGCTAATATAATCCTGACAACCCTTGATAAATTCATATATAGGTTCTTTGGATATGGAGCGGAAAATAAAGCATATATTTATCCTCGCCGTATTCATAGAGATATCAAAAAGAAAAAGACTGTGGTGGTATTTGATGAAGCCCACAGTTATGAGGATGTTGCCTTTACAAACTTCTTGCTACTTGTTGAGTCTCTTTATACAAACGGAGTTGGCATAGTAGTAATGACAGCCACTATGCCGAAAAAGACAGTCAAAGAACTTACATTCTTACAATCACAAATAGATTTCACCTCTTCTGGAAAGCTTGCCCTGCTTAACCGAAAATCAGGAGATAAAACCCTCAAATACATATCTGCTAAGCTCGCTACTACGGACGAGGAAACTAAAACAGAAAACTTAATCATTAATCTCACATTAAAAGAGGTTTTAAGCCGATATACCAGCGAAAAACATATAATCGTCGTGTTTGAAAAAGTCGAAGATGCCGCTGAGGTCTATAAAAAGCTCGAAGTAAGTGGGGAAATAGATGCAAAGAATCTTATTCTTTATCATGGAAGACTACCAGATGAGGAGAGAAAGGATCGTTATAGTAAGCTGAAAGAACTCAATGAAAGTAATCGGGGTTATGTACTTGTTACTACTAGCGCTATTGAAGTTGGATGTGACTTGGATGCTCATGTACTTATAACTCAACTTCCACTTCCCGAAAATCTCATTCAGCGTGCAGGACGGTGTAACAGAAAAGATAAAAAAGGAGAATACGAATTGATAGTAATAGGAAACGAAATACCCAAATTCTTACGTCCGCAGTGGGATGAAGAGACTTATAAGGAGTGGTTTAAAAATTATATTGATGAACTTAATCATCAGGATGGTGGAATATTTAATGTTCAAAGGATAAAGGAGCATATAAAAACAGAACCTTTATTCGACTACAGGATCGAAATGCTCTTTGGACTTCTTTATGACTATGTTTATAACTTCAATATTCTAAATTCCTATCTTCACAAGCAGGGTTTTATAATTACACGTAGTTGGGAACCTAGAGTTACTCTTACAACAACTCGATTAGAACCACATACTAAAGCAACAGAAAATCTCAAAAATGCAATTGAAGTTGGAATTGAAAGCTTGGCTATATCGAAGACTAGATGGGATAAATTATCTGTTGATGAACAGAGAGAATTGATTGCCCAAGCTAATCCGATTTTTGAGAAAGTATACAACTATGATAAAGGTGGATGGTACTGGGAAAGAGCCAGAAGCGGAAGAGTCTACTTCAAAGAGCTAATCATTGTTGTCTCGGAAAGTAGCTATGATGAAAAGATTGGACATGTTAAATTACCAAAAATATTTGTCTCTAACACTTGGCGAAATAGTTATACCCGAGAGTTCAATCCTGTAATGGATCTCTTGCCGAGAGATGAAACCTCTGAAAAATCCAAAAAGGGAAAAGCAAAAAACTCTAAGCAGGCTAGGAGTTTTACTTATTCGGTTGGTATTCCGCTGGCTCGATCCAGTGGAGAGGAAGCGAGTGAATCCGAATTCGATGAAGGAGCGATTATAGCTTAGATGCAAGGATTTGAACTAACTCTGGCTTTTGATCAAGCCTTACCCAAGGGAGTCGAATGGGGCCGGGCTTTGCATGGACTCTTCTTTAAGAAAATACTAAAAACGAAAACTGCTGACCTACTTCGGTCTAGTTTATCGTTTAAACCTTATACTCTGCGGTATAAATCTGTTTCTCAAGGTGCTCAGATGAAGCTTAGAGTTAATCTTCTATTAGAGAGCTTTAAAGATACTCTGGCTGAAGAATTACCACAAAAAGTTGGTTATAAATTTAATCTCGACTCTTGGGATGGGCATATAGCTTTTGTTAACAGTTTTCCCTTTCCGACCTATTCTGACATCTTGTTAGGGGCTAATTCTTCTGAGTATTTCAGTTTAAGTTTTCGTAAGACTACTTTCAAAAGAGGTGATTATGACTATCCTCTGCCTGATCCTATTTTAATTTTTGGCAATTTATGTACTCGCTGGCATAGCTTTTCTCCCATCAAAATGTCTGAAGATCTACCCACTATCTGGGAAAAGAGCAGGCTATTAATTCTTGATTCTAGTAGGGTAAGTACCATTGTTATAGGTCTCAATCAAGAGGAAATTCATGCTTTCAACGGAACAGTGATCTTTAGAATTGCCGAGCGCAATAAAGTTCTTCGTCAACAAATACATGCCCTCGCTCGATATGCAACTATCGCGGGCATCGGGGCAAAGACAACTATGGGGTTAGGTATGGCAAGATATGAACCTATCTTTGCAGGCACGGGAAGGAAAACTACGCACGGGATGGGAATGACGCGAAGAGTCGTTAGTAGAAAAAGTCGTTAGTCGTTAGTCGTTAGTCCTTGGTCCTTGGACAAAAACAGTCGAAGGACGAAGGACTAATAGCCAAAGGCGGGAATGTGGGAAGGAGTTGGTCGTTGGTCTTTGGTCGTTAGACAAAGAATCGAAAGACTAATAGCTAAAGACGAGATTATAGAAGAGTCGTTGGACGTTAGTCGTTTGTCCTTGGACAATAAAACAGTCTAAGGACTAAAGATAAATAGCTAAAGACGGGAGTGCTGGAAGAACGTTAGTCTTTAGATAAAAATGTATAGGAAGAAAATGAAAACCAAGATAATAAAAACCATTGCACCTTATTTTCAAGAATACGATTTTTCATCTCTGGATACAGAAAAAGATGTGGAGCTTATAATCGGAAGAACGCTCGAGTTCGGTACAAGAGAAGAGCTTAAATGGCTCTTTAAAACATACGGTGCTCAAAGAATCAAGGAGTTTGTGAGAGCACGAGGGTACAGGGTTCTTTCCAAACGCGGGTTTAATTACTGGCGGATCGTGCTCAAGATAAGACGATACAAAAAGCCTGATTGGCTGACCGATAAATACCCTTTATGGAGATACTGATGAAAGAGAACCTTCATACCGAAGCTCTGACAAAAGGGGCAAGATCCGTTTACAAAATCCTGCATGAGCAATCCTTTCTCAAAGACTTCTATCTAGCTGGTGGAACAGGACTTGCCCTTCAAATCGGGCACCGTGTCTCCCAAGATTTTGATTTTTTCTCAAATAGAGAAGAACTTAAAAGAAATTCAAGAGAAAAAATCATCCGCTGTTTATCCAAGGCAGGAAAGGTAGAGGTTGAACTAGAAGAGCAGGGAACCTTAAGAATTTACCTAGGCCGTGTAGGTATGAGCTTTTTTCACTACGAATATCCCCTAGTGTCTCCTCTGATTGATTTTGGAAATCTACGGATAGCCTCTTTCTCAGATATCGGATTAATGAAAATCGCTGCCATTGTCGGGCGGGGCAGCAAAAAAGATTTTATAGACCTATATTTTATCGCTAACTTTCATACATCTCTTAAAAGCCTTTTGAGGCTGAGCAGTAAAAAATTCCCCAGAGTAAGAGACTTCCCGATGCAGGCCTTGAGAGCCCTTGTATATTTTGAAGATGCCGAAAGAGAAAAGATGCCCAGGATGATTCAAAAATTGCAGTGGACAGAGGTAAAAGAATTTTTCTCTTATGAAGTAGAAGAGATGAGCAAAGAGTGGATTGATGTTTAAGATAGCTATTGGTCTTTTGTCGTTAGTCGTTAGTCGTTAGTCGTTAGATAAAAAGTCTTTGGTCCTTCGTCATTAGTCGTTAGACAAAAACAGTCGAAAGACTAAAGACAAACAGCTAAAGACGAGGGTGCGGGAAGAACGTTCAGGTATACGATTTCTGGAGATACCAATGTAGATGAAATTAGCAGGTACTCAGTCATGTCTAAAGACCAAAGACAAGAGATTAACGACTATATATTTATCTCAGCGCTTAACCACTATGAGTACTGTCCCACCCGGTGCTACTGGATTTATGTGGCCGGCGAGTTCAAGGATAACGAATACACGGTGGAAGGCGATATCATCCACGAGAACGTGCACAAAACCATGAAAACTACCCGGGGAGACCTGGTGCAACTCAGAAGAGTGCACGTATATTCAAAGAAATACGGTCTTATAGGATTTGCAGATTTAATAGAGGAAAAGGCAGGAGAAATCTATCCGGTGGAATACAAGAGGGGAAGGCGCGGGGATTGGAAAAACGACAAGCTCCAGCTCTGCGCCCAGGCACTATGCATCGAGGAAATGCTTAGCCCGTCTACCGGCGAGCCGTCTTTAGTCGTTAGTCGTTCGCCCTTCGACGAAGAGTCGTTGGTCGTTGGTCATTCGTCTTTAGACGAGAAAACTCCAAGGACCAAAGACCGAGGACTAACGACGAGAATCCCGAAGGGATTCATTTATTATGCTTCGTCTGGGAGAAGGGTTGAAGTGATTCTCGATGAGGAACTCAGGAAATACACGGTTGAGATGATAGAGAAGGTCCGGGAGCTTATGAGAAGCGGGGTTAAGCCTCCTGCGTTCTACAAGGGTAAATGCGCCGGTTGCAGTCTTTACCCTGTATGCCTGCCGAAAGAGGAGGAAAAGGCAAGAAGAGTAAAACTGGACTTTGGACTTTAGTCATTAGTCGTTTGTCGTTAGACAAAGAATCAAAGGACCAGGGACTAATAGCCAAAGACAGGAGTGTGGGAAGGAGTTGGTCGTTAGTCGTTCGTCCTTGGACAAAAACAATCGAAGGACTAAAGACTGATAGCCAAAGACGGGGATGTGGGAAGGAGTTGGTCGTTAGTCGTTTGTCCTTGGTCGTTGGATAAGGACAGTCTAAAGACTAATGGCTAATAACCAACGACGGATGTGCGGGAGGCAAGGATGTATAGATTTGAAAGGCTAAAAGCCTGGCAAGAAGGGATGAATCTGGTAGAAGAGATTTATAAGCTTACGACTAGTTTCCCCAAAAACGAATCCTTCGTATTAGTGGATCAGTTAAGGAGAGCAGTGTCATCAGTGCCCCTGAATATAGCCGAAGGAAGCGGTTGTAATACTGATAAGGAATTTATTCAGTTTCTAACTATTGCAAGGAGGTCTCTTTACGAGGTTGTTACTGCAGTCAAGATTGCAGAAAGACTTGGCTATGTAAATGAAGAGGAGGTAATTCAAACTATAACCAGATGTGATAAAGTCGGTACGCTAATTAATGGCTTAGTAAACTCTTTAAGAAAAAGTCGTTAGCCGTTGGAAGAAATGTCGTTGGTCCTTGGTCTTTGGTCATTCGATAAAAACAGTCGAAGGACTAAAGACTAATAGCTAATGACGGGATTACAGAAGAGTCGTTAGTCGTTGGCTGTTAGTCGTTGGATAAAAACAGTCTAAAGACCAAGGACTAATAGCTAAAGACGGGGATGTGGGAAGGAGTTGGCCGTTTGTCGTTAGACTAAATCTAATGACTAAAGACTAAAAGCTAACGACGGGGATGAGGAGGTAGGATGAGTACGTTGCACATAACCCGTGACGGTTCGGTGCTTAGAAAGGTTGACGAGCGTCTCAAAGTCACGATCGAGAAAGAAACAATAATCGACGTTCCCCTGATAAAAGTAGACCATGTTGTGGTCTGGGGAAGGGTGACAGTTACACCTTTAACCGTCAGGTCCCTGCTAGAACACGGAATAGAGATTGTTTATCTAACTACCTTTGGAAAATACATAGGGCGGTTACAGCCGGAGTTTTCAAAGAACTCTATTCTGAGAAAGGCTCAGTATAAAGCATCCGACGACAAGGGTAAGACAGAAGCTATCAGTAAAGCCCTGGTTTACGGCAAACTTGCAAATATACGTACAATTCTGCTCAGGGCAGGGCGTGCGCAAAGTCCCGAAGATAAGGTTGATGAGGTAAGCTCCAATATCTCAGGAAATAGAATCGAAGAGGCCATAGAAAGAATAAAGGTTACGATTAGAAAACTTAAAGACGCTACATCCGTGGATGAAATACGAGGACATGAGGGAGCCGGAACCGCCGCTTATTTCGGTGTTTTTGGAGAACTCATAAAAGCGGACGGCTTTAGTTTTGATGGAAGAGAGAGAAGACCGCCTACCGACCCCGTAAACGCTCTTCTCTCATTGGGCTATGTTCTTCTTACAAACGACGTGCACACCGTGTGCAATATTGTTGGATTCGACCCCTACATCGGGTTTCTCCATTCGGACAAATACGGAAAGCCATCCCTGGCGTTGGACTTGGTAGAAGAGTTTAGACCGGTGATTGTCGACTCCCTGGTGCTTTCTTTGATAAACAAAAAGGTTATACAGATTGATGATTTCGATTTAGAACTAGGAAAGGTTTACAAGCTTAAAGACAGCGCATTCAAAAAATTCCTACAGCATTACGAGGAGAAAAAGCGAGCCGAGATAAAGCATCCTCTGTTTGATTACAAAGCAACGTACTTCAAGAGCTTTGAGCTTCAGGCTAGGCTTTTGGGCAAGTTTATCTCCGGTGAGATAGAGGAGTATATACCGTTTCTGATTAAATAAAGTCGTTAGTCGTTAGTCCTTGGTCCTTGGACAAAGACAGTCGAAGGACTAAAGACTAATAGCTAATGACGGGATTATAGAAGAGTCGTTGGACGTTTGTCGTTCGTCCTTGGACAAAAACAGTCGAAGGACTAAAGACTAATAGCTAATGACGGGAGTGCGGGTAGCTCATGTTCGTTGTGGTATCTTATGACATTAAAGATGACCGCCGCCGTGGAAAGATTTTTAAAACCCTCAAGAACTTTGGACAGTGGGTCCAATTCAGCGTGTTTGAATGTGATATAACCAAAGTGGATTACCTCAGAATGAGAGATAGATTGGAGAAGCAAATAAAAGCCGAAGAGGGAGATAGCATCAGGTTTTATTTTCTGTGTGAAAATGACATTGAGAAGATAGAGAGAATCGGCGGGATCGAGCCCCTGCCTGAGGATGCCATAGTTTTATAAAGAACATCTGTGTGATCTTATTAGAGATAATGTATGTATCAAAAAGAAGACCAAGTAAGAAAGTAGTTTTAGCTGATTATAGTCGTAGTTTCTAAAACCGTTTAGACTTAAAGGGCGAGATATATGTCCGAAGAATCTGAAAAGAACGTAAAGACTCTTGAAGAGAAGAAATTTGAGGAATTAGGGGATTATTACAATCATCCAGACAATAGACCGGGGGTTCAAGAGTTATTTGGTAATATTGTTGCTGAACTGCCGTCGCTCGAGAAGCTACTCGAGGAGTGTAACAACCATTGGGTGTACGAGGATAAGGTTTATCGTTTCTATCGTCAGAGTTACAAAGTTTATAAACTTCAGTCCTATACTCAAGAAATCGTTGAAAAGCTTCGGTTGTTAGCCCCCAATCGTACTTTAAATGAATGTTTCATGACCATTATTCGAGAAGGAACGGGCAAGCAATTCAAAGTAGAGGATAACCAAAATTGGCTCGCTGCTACCCGATCCATCTTAGAGGCATTTTTCCATGCGCGCTATTTTCTGGAGATGATTGTCAAGTATGGAAAAGAACTAGAAGCTCCGCCACTAATGATGCCGAGTGGATGGGCATCGGTCCTCTACCTCTACGACTTGAGGTACTAAACATAAAATCATGAAAATTGAACTTTCAACCCTTTTCAAACTGCGTCGAAGCTCATAATGAAAACCCGATGATCGGAGCTTACATGAAATTCCCTGAAGATGCTCGGAAATCAAAAAGACTTGACATCAAGGCAGGTTATATGCCAAACTTGAAGCAAGTAACATCGTTCTTTGACAACTTAATAGCCGAGAATAGAGGAGATTCTCGGAAAAACATTATAAAACTCTTGATTATGAAGGGGTTGGGAAGACTAAGGTAGAAAAACCTCTTACTCCCTGAAAGGGATTGAAACATATCCTCTTCGTTGGCTGTAGATAACTTTCTCTTAGGTAGAAAAACCTCTTACTCCCTGAAAGGGATTGAAACTGGGGCGTCCCGGCCTCCATGCTTCGAGATATTGGGAAGTAGAAAAACCTCTTACTCCCTGAAAGGGATTGAAACAAAGTCTCCGTTCAATCCTACCGATTCTAAAGGCAGAGGTAGAAAAACCTCTTACTCCCTGAAAGGGATTGAAACTTTGAGAATAAAAAATTTAAGAAAGACCGAGAAGCTGGGTAGAAAAACCTCTTACTCCCTGAAAGGGATTGAAACCCAGGTAGCATTAGTCCATTCAATCTTGCTCTTCGAGTAGAAAAACCTCTTACTCCCTGAAAGGGATTGAAACCAGGCCGTTACTGTCGGGATCGATCCCGGTAGCAAGGTAGAAAAACCTCTTACTCCCTGAAAGGGATTGAAACTTTGTATCCCACAGCTACTTTGCAGAAAGCTGTCGAGTAGAAAAACCTCTTACTCCCTGAAAGGGATTGAAACTTCCACAACAAAGGACTCGATTGGATAGACCCTTGCGTAGAAAAACCTCTTACTCCCTGAAAGGGATTGAAACATACGCAAGCCAGTGGTGCTATTACTGTGGCTTGTAGTAGAAAAACCTCTTACTCCCTGAAAGGGATTGAAACTTCTTAGCGTGTGCTTATTCAGGCCGAATTCCTCCGGTAGAAAAACCTCTTACTCCCTGAAAGGGATTGAAACTTGTCTAAAAAAGTAAAAGCCCGAAGAGGGACTTTTGTAGAAAAACCTCTTACTCCCTGAAAGGGATTGAAACTCGTAAATTTTTTTAGCTAAGTTGATTGCCCTAAAGTAGAAAAACCTCTTACTCCCTGAAAGGGATTGAAACCAGCCGGATGAACAAAATGGGAAAGAGTAATATAGAGTAGAAAAACCTCTTACTCCCTGAAAGGGATTGAAACAAGAGAATTTGCAAATCATCTATAGAAACTGAAAAAGTAGAAAAACCTCTTACTCCCTGAAAGGGATTGAAACTTACCCCTTATATAATCTCTACTGGATTACCTCAAAGTAGAAAAACCTCTTACTCCCTGAAAGGGATTGAAACCGAGCAAAGCGGACACCACTGCCAGAATTTTCGCAAGTAGAAAAACCTCTTACTCCCTGAAAGGGATTGAAACAAGCCTAAGCAGTGGGAAAAAATCGTAGCGCTCTTTGTAGAAAAACCTCTTACTCCCTGAAAGGGATTGAAACGCTGCTCTATGTGGCTTCATGTGATTGGGGAGTAGGGGTAGAAAAACCTCTTACTCCCTGAAAGGGATTGAAACTTTATATCAAGAAGTTCTTCCCTATCTCCGATTCTAGTAGAAAAACCTCTTACTCCCTGAAAGGGATTGAAACCTCCTTACAAAAATCTTTCATTTTCTAATGCATCAGTAGAAAAACCTCTTACTCCCTGAAAGGGATTGAAACACTAATGGCTGAAGAGTATCAAGTACCTCTTTTGGGTAGAAAAACCTCTTACTCCCTGAAAGGGATTGAAACTTATTTCTGCTAATCCTTTAGAAAAAATAGTTGAATGTAGAAAAACCTCTTACTCCCTGAAAGGGATTGAAACTGCGTATGGAGTGCCAGAATTGGTATCCCACTCAAGTAGAAAAACCTCTTACTCCCTGAAAGGGATTGAAACTTAAATTGTTTAATGCCTGTTCAAAAATCTGGACTCTTGGTAGAAAAACCTCTTACTCCCTGAAAGGGATTGAAACATATCACCTATGATGGAGATGGAGATGGTGAAGATGTAGAAAAACCTCTTACTCCCTGAAAGGGATTGAAACTCAATAGAAACTATTAAAGACCATATGAATACCTAGGTAGAAAAACCTCTTACTCCCTGAAAGGGATTGAAACTCAGAAAAAAGAGAGAAATACACATACACTTATGAGTAGAAAAACCTCTTACTCCCTGAAAGGGATTGAAACACCGTTGCACCCCCGGCATAATCAGATTTCACTTTAAGTAGAAAAACCTCTTACTCCCTGAAAGGGATTGAAACTGTCGGGTTAAGTGTTATGATATTAAGGAGTTAATGTAGAAAAACCTCTTACTCCCTGAAAGGGATTGAAACAAAATATTTAAAATGCGTCACTTCCCAGGGTCTTAGGTAGAAAAACCTCTTACTCCCTGAAAGGGATTGAAACTCACAAATACTTTCACACCTGCGGACCGGCATTGGTGTAGAAAAACCTCTTACTCCCTGAAAGGGATTGAAACAAGTTTGGGGTCTTCCCGTTTGTTTAGCAAGCTTTGTAGAAAAACCTCTTACTCCCTGAAAGGGATTGAAACATATCACCTATGATGGAGATGGAGATGGTGAAGATGTAGAAAAACCTCTTACTCCCTGAAAGGGATTGAAACTGTCAAGATGGAAATTTACCAGTGAAGAAAATTCCTAGTAGAAAAACCTCTTACTCCCTGAAAGGGATTGAAACTTGCACGTTAAACATCAATTACGCCCGGTAAGCAAGTAGAAAAACCTCTTACTCCCTGAAAGGGATTGAAACTACGGCTCGGAAGAACGGCGAAGAGCATACGCTCTGGTAGAAAAACCTCTTACTCCCTGAAAGGGATTGAAACCTTCAAAGACATAGTGCAGCTAGTTGAAGACAATCAGTAGAAAAACCTCTTACTCCCTGAAAGGGATTGAAACAGAATAATCTCGAGGGCGGAGACACGGAGTACGAGGTAGAAAAACCTCTTACTCCCTGAAAGGGATTGAAACCTCTTTCTGAAACTCGGCTAGTCTTTTTTCCTCTTGTAGAAAAACCTCTTACTCCCTGAAAGGGATTGAAACTCGTTAACTGCTACGGCTCCGGCAAATGCGGCAAGAGGTAGAAAAACCTCTTACTCCCTGAAAGGGATTGAAACTTACACGAACTAGTACCAACCGAGGAAGTGCGGGAACGTAGAAAAACCTCTTACTCCCTGAAAGGGATTGAAACATGTATTTGAGGAAACGTTATCTGGTATGAACGACAATGTAGAAAAACCTCTTACTCCCTGAAAGGGATTGAAACCTACTAAGAAGGGGAGCACAATTAGATGTCCAGTTAGGGTAGAAAAACCTCTTACTCCCTGAAAGGGATTGAAACAGAGGAAGATGCATTGATAGCAGAAATGATAAAGGGTAGAAAAACCTCTTACTCCCTGAAAGGGATTGAAACCAAGACAACACAATTTCAATGGTGATGCTCACGTAAGTAGAAAAACCTCTTACTCCCTGAAAGGGATTGAAACGCATCAATGGGAGACACTACAAATACCGCAGCGTTTGGGTAGAAAAACCTCTTACTCCCTGAAAGGGATTGAAACAGAGTCGAGCAAGTCGATGATAAAGGACGGGTACGAGTAGAAAAACCTCTTACTCCCTGAAAGGGATTGAAACTTGCCGTTCGTGTCCAGCTAAATATAACGCCGCTTCAGTAGAAAAACCTCTTACTCCCTGAAAGGGATTGAAACCCGGGATTAGCTACAATTATTCTTGACCGATTCGCCTGTAGAAAAACCTCTTACTCCCTGAAAGGGATTGAAACGCCATTTTTATGTACCTCCGTTTTTAAATTTATGTGTAGAAAAACCTCTTACTCCCTGAAAGGGATTGAAACTATGGAATTTTGCGGATGATTATGGCGTAGTTAAAGGAAGGTAGAAAAACCTCTTACTCCCTGAAAGGGATTGAAACGACTCCTGGGCTTCTAATTATGCCGATGCTAAAAGTAGAAAAACCTCTTACTCCCTGAAAGGGATTGAAACAAACCACGTTTCCCGACGAGTTGGGTCATTCTTGTAGGTAGAAAAACCTCTTACTCCCTGAAAGGGATTGAAACAGATGATGGCGCGTTGATCAACTTTGACGGTACTAGTAGAAAAACCTCTTACTCCCTGAAAGGGATTGAAACTTATTATCAACTCAAGCTCTTTTTCACGAAGTGGAGTAGAAAAACCTCTTACTCCCTGAAAGGGATTGAAACATGACAAAACAGAATTTGTCATGACAATTTTGCTGTGGTAGAAAAACCTCTTACTCCCTGAAAGGGATTGAAACACACGGTTATCGTAGGATAACCGTGCTCACGTAGGTAGAAAAACCTCTTACTCCCTGAAAGGGATTGAAACTGGTATGAGACTGGTGACATAGTCAAAAGTCTTCAAAGTAGAAAAACCTCTTACTCCCTGAAAGGGATTGAAACGTACGCCTTGCCATTCTTTGTTTGTGGCATTTTTTCTGTAGAAAAACCTCTTACTCCCTGAAAGGGATTGAAACTGAACCGGCAGATAACAAGCGGGATGATCGGTTGAGTAGAAAAACCTCTTACTCCCTGAAAGGGATTGAAACTCATTAAGATTAACCGGAGAATCCGGCACATCGAGGTAGAAAAACCTCTTACTCCCTGAAAGGGATTGAAACACTGGTTTACCTTGGTCATCTTGGTATACTCTCCAATGGTAGAAAAACCTCTTACTCCCTGAAAGGGATTGAAACACCACAGTGAACGGAGTGTCCTACGATGCCGGACTGGTAGAAAAACCTCTTACTCCCTGAAAGGGATTGAAACAATTAGCTTACTACCTTCTTTAGATTCGGCGAATCGGTAGAAAAACCTCTTACTCCCTGAAAGGGATTGAAACTTTACCGTTAGCAAATAGCGAACGAATCTACAAAGTAGAAAAACCTCTTACTCCCTGAAAGGGATTGAAACTCTAAAGGTTCTTCGTACCAATAGTAGCGACAGCGAGTAGAAAAACCTCTTACTCCCTGAAAGGGATTGAAACTCCACGCTTACTCATACTAGGCCTCTTCGCATCATACGGTAGAAAAACCTCTTACTCCCTGAAAGGGATTGAAACTCGGCGACTATTATATGTGGATTCTTTGCCGATCCTGTAGAAAAACCTCTTACTCCCTGAAAGGGATTGAAACTTTTCGCGCTTCAGCCTCTCTTATTCGTACCCGTTCGTAGAAAAACCTCTTACTCCCTGAAAGGGATTGAAACCTTTCTACTTCCTCTATTTGCCCTTCTCTCGAATACTGGTAGAAAAACCTCTTACTCCCTGAAAGGGATTGAAACCCACTGACATTTTCACCAGTGAAATCACGTATCCATAGTAGAAAAACCTCTTACTCCCTGAAAGGGATTGAAACCCCAAAGCGGTCAATTCGGTTCTCAAACCCTACTTTCGCGTAGAAAAACCTCTTACTCCCTGAAAGGGATTGAAACTAGCTATTTTTAAGCTCAAATCAAGTCTCTTCCCTGTAGAAAAACCTCTTACTCCCTGAAAGGGATTGAAACCACGATGAACAGCCGCTTGAGCTTGAGCAGACCTAGTAGAAAAACCTCTTACTCCCTGAAAGGGATTGAAACAAATCTTTAAAGTTGATAACGGCATTGATATTCGCGTAGAAAAACCTCTTACTCCCTGAAAGGGATTGAAACCTGGCCTCCATGGAGGTGGAGCCGCTCAGGCGCCTGGTAGAAAAACCTCTTACTCCCTGAAAGGGATTGAAACTGGATATGTGCATCAGATAATTCTTCGCGCTCCAGTAGAAAAACCTCTTACTCCCTGAAAGGGATTGAAACTCTTCTCATGCACTTTGATGTAATGCGATATTTCTGTAGAAAAACCTCTTACTCCCTGAAAGGGATTGAAACTTGTGGGCGTGCAACTCGTCAATAATGCCACAGTGAGTAGAAAAACCTCTTACTCCCTGAAAGGGATTGAAACTTCATGTATCCTTCAGCTGTATCGCAAGCTCCACTTTGTAGAAAAACCTCTTACTCCCTGAAAGGGATTGAAACGTGGTCTGTTAAAAGGTTCACGGGTTGGCGGGTTTGCGGGTTAGAAATACTGACCTCCGGGAATAAATGGACTCTGCAGATTCAAGGTTCTACAACCTCTCTCAAACTCATTTTCTCCCCAGCGAGATCGGTAAATTCACTTCTTAGTTGTTTTATCTAGCACGTAAACAAGCGAACACGACAACACGCTAACAATTCATTTCATTACCTATGAGGGATTGAAACGAGGTCTGTTAAAAGGTTCACGGGTTGGCGGGTTTGCGGGTTAGAAATACTGACCTCCAGGAATAAATGGACTCTGCAGATTCAAGGTTCACGAGTTCGCGGGTTGAAAAGATATACATACAGCAATACACTTTCGATCATTGATATAAATATATGACTCCAATCAAGTTAACATACAAAAAATAAACGGATATGAAAACTGTAAAGAGGTTCGAGGACCTAGAAATTTGGCAAGAGGCTAGAGCCCTTGCTGTTAACATCTATCGTGCCACAAACAAAGAGAAATTTGTTAAAGACTTTGGACTTAAAGATCAGATCGAAAGAGCTGCAGTATCAATAGCTTCAAATATAGCGGAGGGATTTGAGAGAAAGACGAGAAAAGATTTCATTAAATTTCTGCACTATGCAAAAGGTTCGACCGGAGAAGTAAGAACACAATTACATATCGCCAGAGACCTTGAGTACTTATCCTATCAAGATTTTAATGAGTTAGTTATCAAAACCAATCTCCTCTCCGCTAAGATAGGTAAACTTATCTCGTACTTAGCACATTCAACACTTAAACAAGTGAACACGACAACACGCTAACGGGTGCAACCGCCTACCTATGAGGAATTGAAATGTGGTCTGTTAAAAGCTTCACGGGTTGGCGGGTTTACGGGTTAACGGGTTTACAGATAATTTTAAGTTATTGACAAGGCTACTCAGATACTTTTACAATGTTGTCAAAGTAAAATGTATCCGTACTGAAGGCGAAAAACCGGAGAGAGGCGATTAGCCATGGCAAAACCCAAGGGTAAGCTTAGAGCCAAGAAAAAATCAACACTGAAAAAGAAGGTTACGCTTGAAGTTATTTTCGAGGATATGAAGAAGATTCACAAAAAGCTCGATAATATGGAGAGAGAGATACTGGCCATCCAAAGAGTTATAGAGCACCAAGCGCCTCCTTCCAAGGAGGAGGATGAGACAGACCTCGAAGTCAAGTTTGGGTTCCTTACTTCCATTTAAACTACGTTATCTTGAAAAGAAGCTACCTAGGTCAAACCAGCTATAAAAAAATAGACTATCCTTCTCTTTGCCAATATAGGTAAAAACTTATCCAGTATTTGACACATTCAACGTATGAACACGCTGACACGCTAACATTAGTCCTGTCGCACCAGCCTGACCTCCGGCAGGAGTACTATAAACTTCTCATCGGGCGGTTTCCCGAAGTGTCTTTCGATGGCGGCAGTATAGCGACCAAGCTGTTCCTTGAATTCATCTATTCCGTTGCGGTCGCTTATGTGCTTATAGTCGAATAAGCTTACTTTTTCTCTTTCCTGTAAAACCAAGTCTATCTTTCCCCTATCCGGACTACCGTTGATTTCCACGTAAAAAGGGACCTCCTTAAACATCACTTCTGCCTTCTTTAATCTATCCATAAGCTCGGAATTCAGAAAATTACTGGCTAACTGGCGCAACTCTTTATTCAATGAATCGTCCCACATAAAAGCCTCGTTCATAACAAACTTAACAGTGGAATTTATGCTTTCATCCTTAAAATCCCAGACCTCAAGGAATCTGTGCATTAATGTCCCGATTGCCAAAGAAGAAGGTTTACCCGTTAACTTTTGGCACCGAGGTTTACCTTTTTTCGTTAGAATCGGCAGGTCAGCAATTTTTTCGAATATTTTCTCTATGTCGCCCACATCAACCGACGTTGATAAGGTTTCGATACTATTTTCTATTGGTTTTGGCTTGGGCTCGCTGGTGCATTTCCAAACCGGTATATCGATATCTCCCAATGAGATCTTGTCATGGGTTTCGCAGTCCTCCGGGAATCCTATTATAGAATCCAAAAAACCGGCAAATGTTTCTTTTTGTAAAGATAATTTATTATCACTTTTTCTTTTTGTTCCTCCCAGAGCAATAATCAACAATTCCTTCGCCCGAGTTTTTGCTACGTAAAGTATCCGCTTTTCCTCTTCTAGCCTGTCCATACTATCCTGCCCGGCCAGTCCTTCCCAGAGGCTTGACTCAGTACCTTCATATCTTACCAGAAACCCGGATTCTCTTCTGGCCATGATGTTTTCCTTGCCCTTGGGAGAGCCGTGGTTTAAATCTGCCAGGAATACCACCTTAAATTCCAACCCCTTTGCTTTGTGCACCGTGAGAATCTTGACCGAATCCTCACCCTCGATTTCGGATAAAGCCAGAGGCTCGGAGTCCCCTTCCGAGCCTGATTCCAGATAATCCAGAATATCCGTGATATTCAAGCCCAAAGCTTCCATACGCCCAACAATTTGAATTAATTTGTTTAAATTAACGTATTTGGCCTTTCCGTCAGGGAGAGCCAGGAGGGAGGAAGAATAGCCGGTCTTTTCTATTACCCACTCTACCAATTCAAGAGGAGTAAGCAACAACGACTCCTTCCTAAGTTTGCTCACAAAAGTCCTAAAATCTGAGATTCTATTAACTGCTTCTTTCCGTGAATAGAATGAAAGGAGTTCATCATCCGAAGCGCCCAAAAACGGTGACCGAAGCACGCACGCTTCTGCTATTTTATCTTTCGGATAAATCAGATATCTGAGAAATAAGGCAAAATCTCTTATTTCCTGTCGTGAGAAGAACCCGCCTCCGCTAGCAGAATAATAGGGAATGCCTGCCTCACGAAGGGCGTTTTCATATATGTGCATATAACCTCTTGATCGCATGAGTATGGCTATATCTTTAAGCTGATATCCCCTACTCAGAAGCTCGTGTATTCTATTCGAGATTCTCCGAGATTCCTCCCGTCTCCACTCATCCGCACCAGCGCCCGCTGTTAATATGAATTCCACGCTCCTAAGCCCGGGCAAAGCCTTTTTGGCTGATTTCATCTGCACATAGCTTTGGCCAAATAGCCTCCCGAAGAATAGGTTGAAGTAATCAACGAGCTCCTTCCCGGACCTATGATTTTTGACGAGCCTCCTTAATCTTTTTTCTCTGTCCTTAATGCCTAGAAAAACACCGGGGTCGCCGCCCCTGAATCCGAAAATTGACTGGTTTGGATCCCCGACTATGAATAGATTTGCTCCGCCGCCTTCACAGAGGAGATTTATTATCTCGAATTGCAGGCTGTCCGTATCCTGGAACTCATCTACCAAGATGAATTTAAATTTGTTCCGGTAGCGGTCTCGGAGAGCACGGTTATTCTTCAACAGATCCCTGGCCTTAATAAGCAGGTCTTCATAATCGAGGGAGAAAGATTCCATTTTTCTATCTTGGAGATATTTATAAGCTTTTTCAGCGAGGCTCAAATAAATCCAGGTTAATCTTGTATCATAGTAGTTTAAGATATTATTTACCGGATTGAGAATCTGATTGGCAATATCTTTATCCTCTTTTGAGGCTCGGTTTAGCTGGTGAATAATATCATTTAATTCTTTTTTTACCCCTTGCACGAGTTTAGCCTTTAGAGATTTCTTTTTGGTAATAGAGAGTTGACCGGAAAGATTCTTTATTCTATCAATTCTAGTTTGCACACTATTATTGGATGAATCCTTTAATTTACCTTCGATAGTGGTCAGTAGATCTCTTATTAATGCATTCTCATCTTGTACGTAGGATTCACCCCCGGAGAACGTTTTCCATGGCTGTTCAAGGTGCAAGGTCCTGGAAAGCGATATTATCCGAATTATCTTTTCCCTTAGTTTATTGCGGTCAAAGCCCTCTTCCGAAAGTACTTCTCCGAGAACATCTCTCTCCCCCTCGTTATCAGACTCCCAGAGCTTAAGCAGGAATTCATCTATCACCTCTTTAACGAATAACTCCTCCTCAACGCCCTCTATAAGCGAAAAATCAGGTTTTAACCCGCATTCTAATGGGTTCTCTTGGAGAATTCTGTGAGCAAAACCATGGATTGTGCTTATCGGGGCGTTCGTTAATTTCTTGATTGCCTCCCCGCGTAAAAAATTCACTTCGCCGCCTTTAGATATACACTCATCGATATCTTTAATTATTCTCTCTCTCATCTCAGCCGCGGCATTCTCGGTGAAGGTTATTGCCACTATTCCATCAACGTCCGCCCTCCCCTCCCTGAGTACCTGGAGATACCTGGCCACAAGCGCCCGGGTTTTACCCGACCCCGCTGCTGCCTCCACAACGTGCTCCGTATCTAGTTCTAATGCTACCTCTTGCTCTTGGTTAAGACTCATGGATTCTTACGGTTCCTCCCTGAACCCGGCACAAGTCCCTAAATTCACACCACTTGCATGAACCGTGGTCGTCCTTCCTGAGTTCAATCTCTACCTTCTCAAACCCCGGTTCCTTTTTCTCGATCACCGGTGCGAAAAATCCCTCTTTCATGAGATTTGAATACATCTCCACCTGAATCTTTGAGGACTCCAGAAGGTCAGAAATGTCAACCTTGCCATGGGCATATTTTCCCCTCACCTCGTCCGGTTTTTCCACAAAGCGATAATAACCTCCAAAAGGTTTAAGACCCTTGGTTTCAAGGCCTACAAGGTAAAGTGGTAGCTGTAGGCTCTTGTAGGTGAAAAAATCCTTTCCGGATGAAGACCGAAGCTTGTAATCTATAACCAATGCCCCCATAGCACCAACATCGACCCTGTCCACTACCCCACTGATTTTTAAATCCCCGATATTGAATTCGAGTCGCTCTTCAAAATGTGCCGGGAAGAATCCCCTATCATTCCATTCCCTTATCCTCCTTGCTTCTGCCAGGATAAATTGGGGAAGAGTTTCTTCGAAGACCCTTATCCTGACCAGTTCCCCTATACCGGATGAAAGTCCTTTGAATACGTCATCAAAACCGGATGCCTTGAGAACTTCATTCAATTTATACAGCAATTCCTCATCAGTCATGTCCCTCAAATCAACCCGTCCTCCCTTTTCTTGGGCAATCAACTCAAAGTACGTTTTGAGGAGTTTGTGATAAAAAGTTCCAAGATCCAGCACCGAAACCTCATCTTCAACCTCATCTAACTGCTTGAGTCCCAGGATTTCCCAAGCAAAGTATTTAAAAGGGCAATCCCCGTATTTTTCAAGGCTAGTCGGTGAAAATTCCGCAAATGATGGGAGAAGGTCCTTTCTGCTAACAATTCCCTCGAACTGGCAATAAGTTCCAGATGGAGTTAATCTCAACCTTTCTGCCTCTATTCCGCTCACGACCCAACTGTAGGGATTCCATTTTTGTCTCAGCAGCTCTGGTATAGCCCCTTTCTTATATACCCCGTGGTAAAAGACATACCTGGCAAGATCATCCCTGGTATATATATTTTCCGTCTCCAATAAACCTTCCCAGGTAGAAATCCTTTTTACTTCCAACTTTTCTTTCTTTGTTAAATCTGATACTAAATACGAAGGAAGCTTGGTTCGCTCTTTCTGGTCAAGGTAAGAATAGGTGATGTAGAGTTTTCTCTGGGCAGAGTTACAAATGAGCTTAAACAGTAACTCCTCGGCCTGGTAATGGTAATTTTCAACGCTAAGAGAATTTTTACCCAGGAATGAGGCGATTATTTCTCTTTCATTGTTCTTAAGAATAGGGTCTTTCGCCGGTGGATAAGGAAAACTTTTTTCACACATATCCAGAATAAAAACTATCGGAAATGATGCACCGATGGCTTCGAGTGCTCCTATTAGCTGTGTTTTCCCTCCATTTGATTCAGAGACTGAGGAGAACCCCTCTTCAGACATCAAATCCTCGAGGAGAAATACAAAATCCTCGACCCCTTCCAGACTTTTCTTAAACCTGATTCTTGAAAGAAATAAAAGCTCCCTTAGAAAGCCGCTAAACTTTTCCCAGGCAGGACCATAAGAATTAGATATTATGGACAAATCTTCTACAGCCTTGTATATCAGAAGGCCGTCAAGAACATCGCTTAAATCTTCTATAAGCTCTTCCAGCACGTTGGATTTAAAGCTCTTATCTACCTTATCTATGATTCCTCCAACCCTCCTGGCAAATTCTTTGTTTGTTAAACCCTCGAGTATCTCTCTCCACTCCCTTATTCCACCAAGAACTCTTCTTTTTCTTGATTCGAGATCGAGACCAGATATAAGCTCATCGTAGTTGTCGACTCCTCTAAAATACTCCGATAATAAAGGACTCCTCAAGAAATGGATAAAGAGCCCCCTCTCCAAATCAGAAAATTTAATCCGGAGTAAATCCAGGACAAACTGTCCCACAGTACTCGTCCTCAAGTTGTTAGCTCCGGGCATAGAGTATGGAATCCCAAGCTTCTCAAAGGCCCTAATCACATAATTTTGTTTTCCAGAATAGGACCTAGCCATAACCCCGATTTCATCGGGTTTGACCTCACCAACGAGAGTCAACTTTTTTATCTCTCTAGCAGCAAACTCCGCTTCCTCCATGAATGACCGGAAGGAAAGTATTTCAATCTCCTTTTTCTTTACCGGGGATGGTGATAATTGCTCTATTTTGATGTCTTTAAAATATTCTTTTAACCTGCTTATAAATTCTATTTTTAGCCTTGTCGATTCGAAGAATGATGGGATATAAATAAGAAGCTTGTAGCCCGAATCGTCGATGCTCTTAAGAACATCCAGTTGTGAATACGTAAAATCAAAAAATCCAAAAACCACAAAGGTCCGAGCTTCCGGAAAGATGGTTTTTAGTTCACCGTTTCTGATATTGTCCGAGAGTAGTTTTAGTCTGTCTATATCATCTACCAGGCCCTCCTCCCGCAGTTTTCGTTGATAAAGCTCAAATATAAGAGCTATATCATTCAGTTTTTCATTCAGATTGTTTTCTTTTACCTTCTTGGCTAATTCAACAAGGTCTTTAGGGTAGACCTTGGCGTGCTTCAGCTCGGCTATGAGACGGAGAAAGGATTGGGAGAACCCTTTGATTGAAATTATCTGCCTGAAATACGTGAGATTGTCTTTTAGTTCGTTCACCACCTCTTCGATTAAAAAAAGTCTTCCCATCCTAGAAATCTCGATGAACCTGTCTTTGGATCTTAGGTTGGATATAGCGGCAAGCTTTCCGAAGGTGAGAAGCCTTTCCCCCCATAGCCCCTGACTCAAGAAAAGTTTTTCCATTTGAGATATGGCCGCAATCTCCGGAAGCAAAAAATAGGTCGAAGGGTCGTTCCGGTCTATTTGCGCCTTTTCCAGTACGCTTTGAATGCCGCTACCTGTGGGGATCTCGAAAATCTTCATTATGGACAATTTTAAACAATACACGATCAACCGGACAATTTCTGTCCAGTATAGCTACATGATTACACAAAAACCGGAGGGAAAAAGACATGCCCAAAAACCGGGCAACCGGACAAGCTAAGCTCCGGTAGCCCGGCCTTTCTCCAAGGGTTTCAAAAAGTCGGAGGTCTTAAGAATCCGGAGATTTTCATAGTTCTTAAGCCCGAACAAATCCCGGTCGCCGCTGAATTATGTTTCCACTTCCGGTAGTCCTTTACCTTGTGCCTAACCATAACGTAGGTCCTATATCCCTCCCACGTAAAAAATTTTCGTTCACATTATGGCCCAAGGACAGACCTATATCCCCTTAACCCAAATAACCGGAAAAGGAACCTCTGCGGTTTTACCCATCTTAAATGGCTTCAAGCGCTTTTTTACCCGATTCGGTCAGGACGTATTCCAGAACCCCTTGACCCCTTGCCCTTTCTTCGACGAACCCTTCTGATACCAGGTCCACCAGCTCATCGGTCAGCGAGCCCGCATCGCTATCTTCCTTCTCGATCTCATCATAGATGGATTGGAGGGTAGCCGGCTCCATCCTAGAAATTGCTCTCAGTATATCGTACTTACTCATCATCTTCCGCATACCCCCTTTATACCGAAACTCCAATTATTTTATTCTAAGCAGGCTGCCTGCTCAAGCGCACAAAAGCATGACAATCAGCCACATTAATTAAAAGAACGGATTCAAATCCCTTGGCTGGCCCTGGGCCGGTAAACCCGATTCCGCTGTGTAGACGCAGGGAATGTACTGGCAACGGAGAGGAAATCAAGTGTATACTAGGATACTCACCATCGGGGGTAACCCGTGAAAAAAGGCTTAGACGTTCTTTCCCTGACTCGCAAGCTATTATCCTTCAATACTATTAACCCTCCCGGTCGGGAACATGATTGTGCGAAATACCTCGGGAATCTCCTCGAAGACGGCGGGTTTAAAGCCGGTTACTACGAATTCGCAGAAGGGCGTACTAGTCTTATCGCCCGGATAGAGGGAAATGGCCATAAGGCTCCGATATGTTTTACCGGCCATATAGACACCGTGCCCCTTGGTGCCGCCAATTGGAAGAAAGACCCCTTTAGCGGTGAAGTCGACGGAAACAAAATCTACGGAAGGGGTTCATCCGACATGAAGGGCGCAGTGGCGGCGATGGCCGTCGCCGTTCTAACCCTGGCCAAATTACCCAACGGCAAAGCCGGAATAACCTTAGTCATTACTGCCGGGGAGGAGACCGGTTGTCAAGGCGCGCATCATTTGGCCGGGCTTGGTAATGTGCTGGGTAAGGCCGGTGCGATTGTAGTCGGCGAGCCCACCTCGAATTATCCGTTACTGGGGCATAAGGGGGCACTATGGTTGGAGGGTTGTACAAGCGGTGTTACCGCGCATGGCTCGATGCCGGAGAAGGGAGTCAACGCCATTTACAAAGCGGCTCGCGCAGTTGCTAAACTGGAGAAATACAATTTCAATGTCTCGCCCCACCCATTCCTGGGTTTACCAACTCTTAATGTTGGTACAATTTCAGGCGGCATGAATATAAATTCCGTCCCGGATAGGGCCGTTATCGGTATCGATATCCGTACTATACCCGGACAGGACAATAATAAACTTTATGAGGAGTTGCAGTCCTACCTGGGAGAAGAGGTTGAATTAAGGCGAATAGTCGATGTCGGCTGTATTTGCACCGACCCGGAGAATGATTGGATAAAAGAGGTTTTCGAAATCATGGAAAAATTTCTCGAAGATAGCCCCACGGTACGCGGAGCCACTTACTTCACCGATGCGTCGGTACTCACCCCTTCCTTTGATAATTGCCCAACCGTAATTTTAGGGCCGGGGGAACTGACCATGGCTCACCGGACAGACGAATTCTGTTACATCTCCAAGATTGAAGCCGCCGTCGAAGCATACACAGAAATTGCCCAAAAATGGTGCAATCTTTGACCGGGACATGACCACCTAGAGTGATCTCCTATTTACCCCACCTTACGATAATATGAACACCGAAATCGACCAAGGGTGCGGAGAAAAAAATTTGTAACAGCAGAATTCAATTTTGTGATATAATCAAAACTCAAAAAGCTTACGCATTTGAAGGAGGAAGGAAAAATGGCAAAGGCAAAGAAGGTAAAGCAACTGAGCTTCACCATGGCAAACCGGGCTGGGTTACTTTCCGAGGTTTCCTCTGCCCTTTCCGGTGCAAAGATAAATATCAACACCGTATGTGCGTACGAAATGGGGGACAGCGCCCATTTTATGTTAACCACGGATGGTAATGCCCGGGCCAGGAAAGCACTAGCCAAACTAGGGATTGAAAGCAAGGAAGAGGATGTGGTTGCCGTAGAAATGCCAAACAAGATAGGAGAACTGGAGAAGGTTGCAAAAAAGATTGCCGACGCAGGCATAAATATCGTTTATGTTTATGGAACGACCGGAACCGGCAAATCCTCGGCCTGCCTACTTCAAACATCGGACAATGCAAAAGCAATTAGGGTGATTAACAAGTAAGGACCTAAAAGCAGCCTTAGCTCACTTGCCCCTGGGCATTTGCTGATTGCCTAAAGTCTATATACCCTCTCCTTCCAGGTAACTCCCATACCACTTACAACCTTATAGACGGAGGAAAGTATAATAGCTATGTAAATCAGCACCCCTAAGAAAACGGTAAAGGAGTAGTAACCGGGGATAGCAAATAGCCTAACAGACTGCTGCCAGAAACTGTATATGACCAAAACTAGGAGAAAGGCGCTTTCGGCTAGAATCAGGAGTAAAGGAAGCGTTGGCGCTCCTAGAAATAACACTTTGACAAAAGACCAGGCAAAAAGGATTGGGGGAACAATCCCCAAGGCCAGGAGTATACCTACGGGAAATATAATCCGCCTCCATTTCCTTCCAAGCCCGAAGAAAAGGTTTTTTGTCCATCCTTCCCATATCTCACCAAAATTTGTGTACATCCTGGTCTTGATAAGAGTTTTTCCTCTCACAAAATGGAGCCGGTAGCCACGGTCTTTTACCAGACCGGCTAAGGCTACGTCCTCCACAATTCTGTCCTTTATGGCTGAGTGTCCGCCGACGGCTCTGTAGATGGATCGCCTTATCAGTATAAACTGACCGTTTGCCGCCGCCATTTTGCTTTTCGGGTCATTAATTCTCCTATAGGGAAAGGCATAGTAGATGAAAGAAAGAACAACCGGCTGGATTACCCGCTCCCAGAAGGTTTCTAGAACCTGAAAGGGGGAAATAGATAGCATATCTATTTCGTTCTCATCTACATATTTCACGACCGAGGTTAGCATGTAAGGATGAGAGGCGGTATCCGCATCGACAAAGAGAAGCCAATCCCCTTTTGCCCGTTCTACTCCCCGCCATAGAGCGTAGCTTTTCCCGACCCAGCCCTCAGGGAGAGGTTTGCTCTCTATAACCTCTAGGTTATTGTGTCCGGAGGCGAACTCCTTGAGTATGTTAAGAGTGTTATCTTTTGACGAATCATCTACGGCTATGACCTCGAAATTTGGATAATTTTGAAAAAGCAAACTCCCCATACAGCGTCTTACGTTCTTTTCTTCGTCACGCATAGGAACGATAATAGAGACCAGGGGAGGCCTTCCCCCCATATTTTCTACGACCGGCGGTTCGTAGCAGTCGTAACGGGTAATCATCCTTCGAAAGTTCAATAAAAATACGGTTAGAAGGATTGTAAATATGCTAATTATGCCCAGCACCAGCATAGTCTTTTCAAGGGTACTATAATACTCGGATATATTCTAACTCGTAATAATCTGAATTTGACCAAAGAGACACAGCCTTAGCAAATCGCACTAGACAGAGCAATTCCATTTGCCGATGTAACCGGGTTAAGCTTTTTCTACCGGGCTAGCCAGATTAATATCATGCTCTGTCACGCCACCCTCACTACCAGTCGAAGGCGTAAGGGTTACTTTCGATACGGTTTTACGATAAAATCTTAAATATAAAAGAGCGTAAAGGGGCTACGATGAGAGGAGAGGATATAGCACCGATAAACATCCAAAAGGTTATATGGAACAGTACCTTAATTCATATTCTCAGCTCTGCTTTAGAGCTTGGCATCTTTGACGCGATTAATAAGGGTGCACATGATTCAAAAGAAATAGCCGAGGGAATAAAAGCCTCCCAGAAGGGCACAAGGGTTCTTCTCGATGCGCTAGTGGTAATGGATTTTATAGGGAAAAAAGGCGGTAAATACTACCTCACACCGGAATCAGAATTTTTTTTGGTAAGCGGCAAACCTACCTGTCTTTCAGACTTTGTTACGCTACACAACGAAGGCATTTATAGTCATTGGCCCTATCTTAGTGAAGCGGTCAAATCGGGAATGGCTAAAAGAAATAACCAACCCGAAGAAAAAAGGGAGTTTTATTCACGGCTGGCCAGAGCACTTTTCACCCTAAATTACCCCCTCGGTCGACGGCTGGTTGAAATTATGGGGACGGATCGGGTGGCTCGATATATACGGATATTGGACGTTGCAGCGGGTTCGGCTCCCTGGAGCATAGCCATGGCTCAGGCAAATCACCGCTCTCTGGTGACGGCCGTGGATTTTCCAGAGGTGCTCGAAGTGGCAAAGGAATATGTAAAGCAACACGGGCTTGAGGGACAATTTAAATACATACCAGGCGACGTGAATGAACTAAGTTTTGGTGAAGGGAGTTATGATCTGGCCATTCTCGGGCACATCTGCCACTCCCAAGGCGAAGAATTCACGCAAAAGCTTCTTTCAAAAATTTATTCTAGTCTCGGGATGGGAGGAGAAATAATCATCATTGACACGATTCCAGATGAAGAAAGAAGCGGCCCTTTTTTCCCGGTGCTCTTTGCAGTATTGATGTTTCTTAACACCCCGCATGGGGATACATTTACCTTTAGCCAGTTTAAGGAGTACCTTCTTAGCGCCGGATTCGCTAATATAAGAAGACTCGATTTATCCCGGGAAACAAGTGCGGTAATGGCAACTAAGGGGTCTTCTTAAAGGCGCTCTTCGGTATAGCTTTTAATATACTGTGCATTAATCGTAAGCAAGGAGAACTTTATTCCAGATTCAAGACTCTACCCCTTTAATCATTCAATCGCTAGCCGATAACTCCCCTCTTCCCTAATTTTTATTAAAGAAGTAGAATAGAGTAGTTTTACAAAACCGTATGACTGTGTGAATTCCTCAGGGAAAGAGGCAAGGATGACTCGACGTACCACAATTATCACACTAGCCTTTTTTACCATCCTGAGCGCCCTCGAGGAGGCAAAGGCCAATGACTGGGCCATCCGGGACATCTACGGCGATACGCCTCCCATTTTTATACCGGATACGGATTCCATAGACCTGACATTGAAGAAGGAGTCACGCTCGCTGGGTCGTAAGAACAAGGAAAAATCTATAGGGTCAAATCTGGGTGAATTTACCAGAGATTCGTTCATTGGCTACGGAATCGTCTGGGCGGGGAGGACATACATCGCTCCAAAGAATGCCCAGGTTGTTATAACCGACTTCCTACCTAAATATTTAAGAAACCTGACCGGCTGGCAGGACTTCAACGGCGCCCGGTCGAGAAAATCTCTCTTGAGCCCTCCCCTTCTCGATGGTGACAGTTTCGAGACCAATTTCATAAAGCATCCCGTTGCCGGAATGTCCTTTTATTTCTACTACCGGGCGCTTGGATACGACAGGACCTCTTCGGCCCTAGGTTGTTTCCTACAGAGCACACTCTTTGAATACACCATAGAGGGATGGCAGCAGTCGCCCTCGCTTAACGACCTGATACTCACCCCCGCTCTGGGGATCCCGGTGGCTATTCTTCTCGAAGAGATTTCCGACTGGCTGGCGGAGAGGGACAATCAGGTCTTAAGGGCGCTGAGCTATGTAGTAAACCCGACAAGAATACTGGCGCCGGAGGGCGAGGTGACCTGGCAGAACTTCCGGGGCGTAGCGTTCAGGTTCAATTTGCATGATTGAAAACAGGTAAAGACAGGACGGAAACCAAAGGGGATTAAACAGTTCTCACCGAGGACAAACCTTAGAACTGCTATAATTCAAAGGATTTCATATGGCAAAGGTTAAAGACATACATACCCCCAAAGACATTGAGGCACGTAAAAGGAAGGCTGCCAGGGTTGTCAAAGAGCTAAAAAAACTCCTCCCCCACGCCAAGATCGCCCTCAATTATTCTAACAACTGGGAGCTTCTGGTGGCGGTGATGCTTTCCGCCCAGTGCACCGATAAGAAAGTCAACGAGGTAACCCGGGAGCTATTCAAAAAATACCGCACACTGGACGATTACGTGAACGCAGACCCCGGTGAATTCGAGAAGGATATTAAACCCACCGGTTTTTACCGGCAGAAAACCAAAAACGTTCTTGCCTGCGCCCGGATAATCAAAGAAAAATTCGGAGGGCAGGTACCTGGCACCATGGAGGAACTACTAACGCTTCCCGGTGTGGCCCGTAAGACCGCAAACATAGTCCTGGGAAACGCCTACGGCGTTGTCGAGGGAATTGCCGTGGATACCCATGTTAAGCGCCTTTCCAGGTTGCTTGGCCTTACCGGTGAGACCGACCCGGATAAAATCGAGAGAGACCTGATGAATATCCTTCCCAAAGAAGAGTGGTTTGATTTCACCTACAGGCTTATCGACTACGGCCGAAAATACTGTCCGGCAAGGCCTCACAACCACGCCGCCTGCCCACTTAGTAAAATAGATGATTAAAATAATCCGGCTATCATAGCGGGCCGCGGCCCCACGGTCCGGTAATAGCACAGGTCATCCCACTCCCCGGAGTGCCGTCGCCAAAGATATTCACGAATAGAACCTTGCCGTCTGGGCTGAAGCATGCACCGGCAAACTCGGAGTCATTGAGACGGTTGACTGCAAACTCAAAGGGTACTCCCTCCGGGGTGAGGCCTACGAGCCTGTTCACGTCGGTAATACCAGGAGCCAGTGGATGCGTATCCCCGTCGTTTGACCCGGCGTCGTCCTCGCACATGATCAGTCCTCCTCTCGGAGTGACACAAAGGTTATCCGGGGAGTCCAAAACACTCTGAGCAGTCGACTCAAAAACCAGCATCAACTCTCCGCCCCCTGGAGTAGGCCTATACTGCCAAATCTGTCCGTAACCCTCTTCAAAACCGTCCGAGTTTACATCTCCGTTTTTGGCATCCCCGCCGCTCGTGGCCGCAAAGAATACAGAATCCCCCTCCCCCCTGAAAATCCCCTCAAGCCGGTTAAACTTAGCACCGCCCTGGCCAAAACCCTGGTCAAACACGCTCGCTTCGCCGTTTTCCAGGTCAGGGTTAGGATCAGGTATGGTCACCCATTCGACGGGAAGAACTTGACCCTCGGTTTGTCCCTCGCGGGTGTCATACTGTGGAAGATTCTTTACCATCAATATCTGAAGGACTCCACCGGCAAGGAGGTCGAAGGGATCATTGGGCAGGTAGCGATAGAACCCGCTGCCGATCCCAGAACCTGCATCCTCGGTGAGGTAAACAATACCCGTTGAAGGATCAGCTACGCAGGCTTCGTGAGAAAAGCGGCCCATTGGAATAATAGGCACGGCTAGGACGGTCTCCTCCGCTGAGGCTGGAACAAGAAAGCAATATCCATGCTTTTTCATCCACCCGTTATTAGGTCCCTGTGTCGTCTCCTCGCAGGTGATCCAGCCGATGTCGCCAAAGGAATAACCGCCGGCGCAGTTCACAATTGTGCCGTTAAGGCTTACAAAATCCCTTACCACCCGGCGCCGGCGAGGGTCGTAATCGATGGTAACCGTACCACCTACCCCCAGAGGATCGTACCTAGTATCACCCGGGCCTCCTACTGCGCCGTTGGGGTCATTAGGAGCATTCCTTACCTCGTGGTTCCGGATTAGGCGCACCGTGCCGTGCGGGCCGGGGAAAGCGGCCATGCCGTCATGATTTCGTGGAGTAAGGTTTCCGTCAGACATAATCTCACCGATTTTGCCGAATGTTACATAATGAAATCCATGCGGAAGGGCCAGGATTTCATCTCCGTCCTGGTCACGTACCGGCGTGAGAGGTCCATAGCCTATGGCCTGGGGGCTATTTCCACGACCACCCTTACCTTGTTTTTTAGCCCATGTAGAGTGAGCCGTTATCATCTGTAGTGTTGAAGCGCCCAGTACAACGCCTCCGGCGACGACTGCAGAGTTCCTGAGGAAACTCCGTCTACTTAACTGCTTATCATTTGTTTTCATCTCATTCCTCCTTAATTTTTTTTCTACCTCCGGCTCATATGCATCGAATAAAAAGAGCAATGAACCAAGGCTAGAAAAAGATTTCCTATCTACATAAAGGCCTTATGAAAGGAAAATTAAATTGAGGTTAATCTGATGCCGAAGAACTCCGTGGTGAACTAAATAAAGAGAAACAAAGTCTTAAATATTGGAGAGAAAGAAAAATGAAATACCTTTCTGCTTTCACTCCCGTTGAATTCTTATTTTTCTCTAAACACCTTAAACAGGGTATTTTCCACAACTACTCATAACTGGCCGCTTTAGTTATAATATCTAACCTTATATGGCAGTTATCACTATTTCTTCCGAAAAAGAGGAAGGCCCGGCTCACGAGACAGCCTCAATTACCTCCCAAAGACTCGGCTTCCTTTTAGTAGACAGCACACTCATCGGCAGTAAGTTAAACAACCGGCAGGGCATAGACGGAGAGGGATTAATCAAGCGCGTACTTCGAGGGGAGGTTCCGCCAAAGCTGGTTAAAAGGCTGATGGTAGAAGAGGCCTTGGATAGTAATGTCATAATCCTTAACCTGGGAGGGGAAATACTCTTTCACGGTTTTCCCGGCACCCTTCACGTGAAGATTCACCTGCCTTCTGACAAGAAGAAACCCCACGGGTCAGCAAGGGAAAGAGAAAGAAACCAGAGGCGGTTTATTCATGAGCTTTATGGAAAGGAGAGACCGGGGAGCAATTATTATGACCTCCAGGTAAAGTTAGAGCATATGGATACGGACTTTGCCGTGAATTTAATCCTGAAGGCAGTGGAAATAAAGGGAATTACGGATAAGGCCGGTATAACCTGGAAGGCGCTTAAAAAGCTCAAAACAAACCTGGAGAGACTCGATTCAGCCGCCGGGGTGAATGACGAGTTCGAGCACCCGGGAGTGCCTACATTCGCCCATCCCAGCGAAAGGGATTTTGCCAGGGTTTTAGATTTTTACCGCATTAAATGGCAGTACGAACCGAGGAGCTTTCCTATCGAATGGGATGAAGAAGGAAATGTAAAGGAAGAATTCACGCCGGACTTTTACCTCCCCGATTTAGACCTCTATATCGAGCTAACCACGCTCAGGCAGAAGCTCGTAACAAAGAAAAACCGTAAAATCAGGAGGGTAAAAGAGCTTTACCCAAACATCGACATAAAGATATTCTATGGAAAGGATTACAAGAGATTACTGCAGAGGTTTGGCATAAAATAAAAGGCGACCCCAAGTGACTTCGTCCTCTTCGAAAACCTGGCCTCGACTCAGCTTCAGCCTTGTCTTTCCCTACTCGAGGGTTTTTATGACCTTTCGGTCTTCTTTCGGTACTTACTGGCCTCCGGTTTTCTATTCGTCCTCGGCCTCTTGGGATCGCTTATTATTATATTTACCAAATTCTCTTATCAATGTCAACAGAAAATTTTAGAAAACCTTTTGTTAAGGAGAAAATCGTTTATTTTTAATGCATTATAGCCATGCATTGTTTTTTCGAGTTTAAGCTTTCATTAAATCCGTGGTCTAATCTTATCCGACAACTACGAGTTAATTACTAAAACTGGGAGGGAATAAATTTTGGAAAATGACCTGGCTAAAATTCTGATTACAGAGGAAAGCATCAAAAAGCGGATTAAGGAATTAGGGAAGAGGATATCCGGTGATTATCGGGGAAAGTGTCCGGTGCTGGTTACCGTTCTTCGAGGGGGGTTTGTTTTTTTAGCCGATTTGATGAGGGAAATTTCCATTCCGGTCACCCTCGATTTTCTCTCCATCTCCAGCTACTCCGGGCAAACCCACACCGGCGTGGTGAGGATATTAAAAGACCTGGATAGGAGCATAGAGAACGAGCATGTAATCCTGGTCGAGGATATTATCGATACGGGCTTAACACTCAACTACATCCTTAGAACGCTCAAGGAGAGAGGACCGGCGGACATCCGTGTGTGTGCGCTTCTCGACAAAAAGACACGCCGGATCGCGAACATACCAATTGATTACCGGGGGTTTGAAATACCGGACGAGTTCGTGGTCGGTTATGGGATGGACTACGAGCAGAAATACCGGAATCTCCCCTATATCGCCGTGCTCAAGGAAGAGATTTTAGGGAGATAAGGAAAATGATTCCCGGTTTATTCCTTTTCCTCAGAAAAGGTTGCAGCGCTGGCTGTTCCTTATCTTTTATTTTTATAGGAACTGACCAGGGAAGAAAGAATATCGTGCACGGTCAATATGCCTACCAGCTTTCCCGAGTCTGAAAGTACGGGGAGGGCGTTGAATTTCTTCTGTTTAAATATCCTGACTGCATCAATTAAAGGGGCGTTTTCGTTAATGGTGATGACATCAGATGTTTTTATGTCTTTTATCTTGTATAAGTCGTTAATGCTGTAATATTCTTCCCAGTATTCGACCTCGCCCACGGGCTTGTCCCTAAACTGCGGCCTGCGAAAATCCCTGTCACTGACGATACCCACCAGTTTTCCCCGGTCCATCACCAGAAGTTGTTTAAAACCCTTTGTTTGTAGGATCCAGAAGCCCGTTTTAGCCCCCGTCTCGGAGGACACAACCGATGGGTTACGGGTCATATACGCCTTTACCGGCCCGGTCGGGTCGTAGGGCTTTATAACTTTCCTTTCGGGCCTAGCCGATTTTTTCTGCGCTGGTTTTCTAGTCCTTTTCATCCGTACATCCTTTCATTC
>DATMAT010000021.1 GCA_035559815.1 Thermodesulfobacteriota bacterium | reverse complement strand
AAGATGTTCTCTCTTCTATTTCCTCTGGCGGTTATATGGTAGGTGGCATTTTCAAAGGCAAGCCTAAGCGGCCTCGTCATAAGCTAAGCTTAAATCTCTCTGCCAACAATGTCAAATGTTGAGACCTGACCCCTTGTGTGTTTTTGGTAAGTAGTTATGTGACCTCGTTTAGAGGTCTGAGAGGTCATACGGTGGTTAGAATCATAGGAGAACTGTCTGAACGTCCCGTCAGGATCTGTAATCTTGATAAGATTCCCAGCGCCGTCGTGCTCAAATATTGTTGTGCGCCCGGCTGGGTCTGTGACACTCGATAGCTTGTCTCCGGTGTAAGTTAACGTAGTAATCTTACCAACCGGATCGGTGATACTTGTTAATCTATTTTGGCCATCATATTGATACGTTGTGGTGTTTCCATTCCTATCAACAACTGAAGTCTGAAGCCCCTGTGCATTGAAGTTAATTACCGTTCCGTCTTTCATCTTGCGGGTAAATGTGCCATCCGGGTTTTGAAACAGGATAGAATAATCTCCGGGTGGAGTTATGAAATCGCCATCTGTATCTCTATTATATGGCTTATAAGTTATCCATGTTGGGTCATTATCAGATACTAAGGTTTTATTTCCTAGAATTCCATTATTCCCACCGGTTAAATCATTTAAAACCTGCCCTTGCCCCTCGTCAAAATTGGCATAGAAAACCAACCCCGATTCATTTCCGGTCAACTGAACGGACATGGTATTTTGAATTTCCTGTTGAGTGCGTTCAGCCTGCCATATACGGACCTCATCTATATCCCCCCTATGATGCCCGAGACTGAAAGGACTGAGTAATGAGTGTTGTATCCTGCCTATGCGAAACAAAGAACTTGCCCCAGATAGGTTTCCTTGCGTATATGAAGAATCATCTATTAACTCTCCATTCAAGTAGGTCTTATGATTACCACTGGTATAAACAACAGCCACGTGATACCATGTGTCCGGCAGTAATTGTGGATTTGTTATATATTTTCTTTGTGCATAACCTGAGCCTGGGAGTCTAGTAATGGTAATAGTAGAATCACGGCCAAATATGTTTACACCGATACCATGACCCCTTTCTATGACAGTACCTAAGCCACTCGTAACTGTTACGTTATTGACTACAGTGCTATGGTTAACCCCATAATCTGAAGCGCTAGGGATAGCCGGATCTTCAACCCTTACTTCCGGCCTTACCCATGCCTCTACTGTAAGTGGTAAAACCTTCATCATATTGCCAGTGCCAGACGGAAATGTTACATAATCATTGAACCCATCGAATTTAAGTGCTGAACCAACATCCTCGCCAACTGCTATCGGCGGGGTCAAAGTTGATGTTCTTGCTTTAAAATGAAGCAAACTTCCATCCCCCTCGTCTATCAAGATGCTTCCATCTTCCTGAACGTACAATCTGGATAGGTCTCTTAAACTCCAACCTGATCCATATATGCTATTAACCAGATTATTAACTAACACCTCTCCGATCTCAAAGCTGGACCGTGTAGTGCTTGAATAGTTATTCCTAATCTCAACCTCATAGGGATACACCCCTGTAGGCATCGAGTTTGCGTCAAACTGGAGGGCTTGAACAAATTTCCTATCCCCCGATAAACCTACTACATTGGTATACATAGTGCCTTGCTCAACGCCATCAACTGTTAGAGTCATTGAGGTAGTGCTGGGAAGTGTTTCTGTATTTTGTAGAAATAGGCCAACCTGATTTTGAATTATCGGTCTCGGGTCAGCAAAGGTACTGTTATATTCAAACGTTAATGATCTGTCCTGATTAAGCGACTTGTAACTAACTAGAGAATGTTCCTCGCTTAAATTTCCACTGGCTAAACTATTACTTGAGCCCCAATTGTTATCCTGTATTGGACAACAATCATCACAAGGCGGCGGGTCTTGACTTGGTGGTCCTCCGCCAGGGCCCGGAGGCATAGGGCCAGTACAATTAGCTGTTCTAACTACTCCGCCTGATATGGTTTCTATGACTTCGCCGTCATCGCTTGAGCCGTCAGGAGCGGAATCGGCGGTTGATGAGTCGATTAGAATGACCTAGTCCCCGGATGGGGTATTCTCTAAGATAAAGTTCCCGGATGAATCGGTAATGGCTACGGTTTCCATTCCTCTGATAGAAATAGTTGCACCAACTATCGGTATTTCCATTCCCTGAGATGCAGCAATAGCATCAAATAATCTCCCGGTAACTGTCGTAGTTTCAGATGACGTAGTTGTCTGGGCTGATACCCAGAAAGTCAGTATTGCAAAAAGTGATACCAATAGGACTACACTTCCTGCAGCGCTATACCTGATTAGAGTTCGTTTCATTACAGCACCCCCATCCTTTTTACACTTTAGGTCTTGGACTGAAAGTTGAGGGGATGTTTAAAAGAAGAATCTATAAAGGGCTAGGAAATACTTAGTTAGATTCTGGTATCGAGTATAGGGGTGAGATTTCTTCTTTGTCTCCCCATCCTTCATCCTTCCTTCAAAATGCTTAAAATATGAACCGAAAATATCATGAGAGATTTATGAGTCAAGGCTTAGTTTGAATTTTGCGACTTTAGTACTAGTGCTTTAAGATTAAAAACAACTAAGGCTTTAGACCTGGGCCCTTGATAATCCTGCAACTAACAAACGCAGGTGGATTTCTAGAATCCCAGGCATAACACTGTTATCATAAATTAGTTGCTGTGCAGATTTTGGCAAATGTTTTTAATGAACCGGGATACTTAACCGCGCGACTCAAGGATTTTAAAGAAAGATTCAATTAATTTATACCCCTCAAATTTAAGTCCTATCTCCGGTGGAAAAGATTTGTGCCCGTGTTCACTATTTTAAAGAAATCACTCTTTTCAAAGAAATGTAAGTGTTGCATTTCGTGCATTCTTTTGTTTATAATGAGTTTCAATTTTAATAGCGAGGTGAAAAATGGGAAAAGAGATAAAATTCGGACTGTCCGCGCCGATGCCCGGGGCAGACTTGGAAGGTCTACTAAAATTTTCGGTTAAGGCAGATAAGCTTGGTTTTGATACCGTGTGGTACCCAGACCATATAGTTTTTGTGTCTCCGACCGAGGCCCATGAGGCTTGGACCGTAGCAACCGCCGCTGCGACCATGACCAAAAATATCCGCCTGGGAACCGTTTCCGACCCGCACAGGATGCATCCGGCTGTTTTTGCCCAGAGGCTGGCCACCATAGACCACATTTCCAAGGGAAGGGTCACCCTGGCGCTGGGGGTAGGAGAATCTATGAATTTAGATGCGTACGGAATTAAATGGAATAGGCCGCTGGCCCGGCTGAGAGAGGCTATGAAGATAATGCAGAGGTTATGGGCAAGCGAAGGTCCGGTTAATTTTATCGGGGAATTTTACACTATGTCCGATGCTTTCCTTCAGGTAAAGCCCTACCAAAGAAATAGGATTCCCATGTACATAGCCACTCATAGCCCTAAGGGGTTACGCCTTACCGGGGAAGTAGCCGATGGATGGCTCCCTATCGACCTTACCCCGAACCTTTATGCCGAGTATCTAAAAACGATCGAAGAAGGAACACAGTTGGGAGGCCGCTCCCTGGATGATATTGATACGGCTCTCTGGGCATTTACTTCCGTCGGTAAAAATGTGGACGACGCCTATAAGACGCTCGAACCCTTTAAATATGTCCTGATAATGCAGGATCAGCTCAAAAAAGCCGGCTACGACATCGAGATACCGGAGGAGTACAAGGGGCTTAACTACTTCAACGTCGTACCCCAGGACGAGGCAGGAAGGCAAAAGTTTAGGGAGTTGGGCAAATTCTTCCCGAGGGAGGCAGTCCTAGATTTCACTATAACCGGCTCGACAAAGGACTGTATTAAGAAGATAGAACAATACGTCGACAAAGGGGTGAGGCACTTTGTGCTCTTTTACCGATTCAGTCCCAACCCGGAAAAGGCGCTCAAGACTTATGCGAAGAAGATAATTCCTTATTTCAAGGAGAGATAATAGATGAAAACAGTAGGGGCTCAAAATTTTGAGCCCCTACTGTTTCTCACCGCGGTTATTACGGTTTTGTAAAGCGCAATGAGGAAAATATGCCTTTGATCACCAGGAACGCATATATGCGTTCCCTACATTGATAAGATAGATCGGTAATACGTTTTTAATCATTGTAGAGACGCATTGCAATGCGTCTCTACTTAGATTTGTTCCTAAAGAAATGTATAAAGCGGCGGTGTTAATTTCCCCGGAAGAAATAAGAATAGAGGAGCGTGAGGAGCCCAGCCTATCCGATAACGAAGTTCTGATTAGGGTTAAATTTGCCGGCGTCTGTGGGACTGATATCGCTTTATTCTCAGGACAATATAAGGTACCGTTGCCACTCGTTCTCGGGCATGAATTCAGCGGAGAGATTGTAGCTGTTGGAAACAAGCTAGATGAAGAACTTATAGGGAAGAGCGTCGTTGCTGAAATTAACAATACTTGCATTGCTTATAGAAATAAGGACTTATGTGAATTTTGTGAAATAGGACTCTCAAACCATTGCCCCAGAAGGACCGTCCTGGGAATAATCTCTTCAGACGGAGCTTTCGCCGAGCTTATTAAGGTCCCGGTTGGCAGTGTTCATGTTCTACCCCCGGAAATCTCCCTGGAAGAGGCCGTGCTGGTCGAGCCGCTTGCTGCGGCGATTCAAACGTTTGAGCTTACGCCGGCGAGTAAAGGCGATACCGTGGCTGTTTTGGGGGTTGGCCGCCTGGGTACTTTGGTTTGTGCCGTGGCAAATGCGCTCGGTGCCAGGGTAATAGCTATATCCCGCTCGAACTGGAAGCTGGAAAGGGCCAAAAATTTCGGCGCTACCGAAGTCATAAATTCATCTCTGGATGACCCGATTAAAAAAATTAAAGATTACACCGACGGGCTTGGAGCAAATATAGTTGTTGAAGCGACTGGAACACCGGACGGACTGGGCCTGGCCTTAGAACTCGTCCGCCCTAGAGGAACCGTCGCCCTTAAAACCACTTGTGGAGTAGAACAATGCCCCATTGACTCCACGAAGGCGGTGGTGAACGAAATTCGCATACAGGGCTCGCGTTGCGGTCCTTTTGAGAAAGCGATCAGCACGCTAAAGCAAAGAGAAATTCCATTTCAGCAACTCATTTCTCATTTTTACCCTCTGGACAAAACAAAAGAAGCAATAGCCACTGCAAGAACAGCCTCTAAGGTTCTTATTGATTTAACGATACCAGGCTGATTGTCCGACACAAACAGAGCCATAATTTCAATTTCCAGATTCCAAAAGTTTGATACTGATATTTTGAATTTGTAGTTCGTTTTAAGCTTGTCCAAAATAAGAGATTGCTTCGCCGCAAAGAGTAAAGATAGGATTTTTTGAGGTGTTCGCTCTTCCCCCGGTTAAACCGGGGGACCTGGCTCAGGACGAACGGGTCTTTTATTCCTGATTAACAGCGGACGTGTGCATCCGCTCATTCCTTCCCCGATTTAATCGGGGATCAACTCAGGACAGGCTCAGAGCCCCGTCGAAGGATGTAAATGCACTTATTCGGAACCCTATCCAGCCAGTCGAAAGGATAAATTCCACGACCGAACAATCCCATTTCTATACGGGATCATCGGAGCTTATTAATTAGCAGCTAAGTAATCGTAGAAGTTCTAGCTATGCTTTTATTATCGATTAGACTAAATCAATAAAAAGGGGTAAATTAAACCCGATGCATATCCGTAAGATAACAAAAAAGAAGGTAATCACGGTAAGCCCTAAAGACAAAGTGGTAAAGGCAGCGAGGCTTATGGATAAGAAAAATGTGGGGAGCGTTGTAGTAGTTCAGGACGGCAAGCCCGTTGGGATCCTCACCGATAGGGACATCGCCATCAGGGTAGTGGCTAAACAAGCGGATATGGACTCGACCCTGGTGAAAGACGTAATGACCGGCAGGATTGTTACCGGAAGGGAAGGGCAGAGGGCCGCCGAGCTTGCCAAGGTGATGCATGAGAACGGAATACGCCGTGTGCCCATAGTGGACAAGAAGGGAAAGCTTACCGGGATAATTACCCTGGATGACCTCCTATACCTAATCGGAATCAGATTAAGGTTTTCCTAACTATATCCAATCAGGAACTTCTATCCAAAAAATGGACTTTATAGAAGAGGACTAGTCCTAGGGGGTCCGGGTCAAGCCCGGCAACATAGGGCTTTATCATACTCTGCTGGACTGAGGTAAACATAGGCGCGATGGGGACATCGACCTCGGTTAATATTCTCTGAGCCTCTCTATACATGGCAATTCTCTTCTCCGGGTTTTCCTCCTCGGCAGCCCTTTCTACAAGCTCGTCATATTTAGAGTTACACCAGTGGGTCTCGTTGTTGCCGCTTGCACACTCGAAAAGGTTCATGAAATTGTGCGGGTCCGGGAAGTCTGCCCCCCACCCGTGGCGAAAAATGTGAGGGGGGTCGGTATCGAGTGTGCTCAGAAACACCTTCCATTCCTGGTTATCCAGCTCGATTTCCACCCCCAGGTACCTTTTCCACATACTTTGCAGTGCCTCTGCTATTATTCCGTTGTTACCGACGTCCGGATATAAAAAGGTCACCTTGGGAAATCCCTTTCCGTCCGGATATCCGGCCTGGGAAAGCCAGGCCTTAGCCTGCTCCGGGTTGAACTTGATCCCGATTTCCGGGTCATAACCCAGCATCCCCTGCGGGATCCAAGAGGTTGTAGGAATGCCAGCTCCCTGGATGAGCTCGGCAAGGCTGGACCGGTCTATGGCCGCGGAAAAGGCACGTCTTACCAATGGGTTGTCAAAAGGCGGTTTTTTAATGTTGAAGGCGATGTAATTCCCCCTGAATTGAGGCTCTGTCTTGAACTCCGGCGATAGCCTCAGCCGAGGCACCTCGAGAGGCGGTATGCCTCTTCCATCTATAAAATCCAATTCCCCGCTCTCGTAAAGAGCGAGTGCCGATGTTGGATTTTCATTCATTATCATGTCTACCCTCTCCACCCGGGGTTTTTCCCCGTAATACTTCGGGTTTCTGGTGAGCACCATTCTTTCATGGTGTCGCCAGGACGATAGCGCAAATGGGCCGAGGGTGACTATGTTTTCCGGCTCGGTCCACCTGATGCCGTGCTTTTCCACGACGTCCTTTCTCATGGGGAAGGTGGACATGAAGGTTAGAAGGCTGAGAAAATAGGAAGCAGGTCGTTTAAGTTCTACCCGAAGTGTATGTTCGTCAAGTGCTTTTACACCGATTTTATCCGGGCTGTTTTCTTTTCCGCTGTTATACTCTTCGGCTCCCTTTATATCGAATAGAAAATAGGCGTAATCGGCGCCGGTACTAGGACTAAGGAGGCGCTTCCAGGAGTACTCAAAGTCTTGAGCCTTGAGCGGTACTCCGTCGGTCCAAATGACATCCTTTCGGAGATAGAAGGTAATAGTCTTCCCGTCATCGCTTATATCCCATTTCTCTGCCAGAGCGGGCTCCGGCTGGTAACCGTCTCCAAACCTGGTGAGGCCCTCCATTATGTTATTAAGTACGGTGAACGAAGTGCTGTCTGTAGCCAAGGACCAGTCTAGGGTGGGTGGCTCGGCCCCGATATTTATGTTAAGGGTATCCTTCTGCAGTAAAGACTGCGAAGAGACGTCCTTTTCCTTCCCCTTGCAGCCTAAGAGAAGGAAAAAGACCATCATCATTGTGACTGGCCACTTCACCATTACTAATATTTACATAAACCGGCAATCCTTGTCCACTGCTTTTTTATCCTTCTAAGAAAAAGACGAGACTCCATCGGATTTGGGATGTCACTTCAGCTGTCGAGATAGCAAAGCCAGTCTTGACGAACAACGACAGGGAAGGTTATGGAATCTTGTATTAAAGTGAATCGGAAATAATTCTTCCATTCTTTTGTTTAGCAATTAATTCTTTAAAAGCTCCTTAAGAAATTCACCTTTGGGTACGAGATAATACAAACGCCCTTGATTCTTCATAACACCTGCATGTCGTCCGGCTTCTTTTCCGCTTCCCCAATAAAGGTCCACCCGATAAGGACCGTTTATAGCTCCCCCGGTATCCTGGTCTAGGACAAATCGAGAAGTCGGCTCCCATCTTGAAGGAGCGGTCGAAGCTTCGTCCTCAAACACCGGCTTCGAGAATTCCATGAATGCCAGAGCACCTTTGGGGAAAAGGCTTTGATCGGTAGCAATCGTCCGTCCGTCCACTACCTCCGTACCCAAAGAGGTAATCAGCTTTCCTTCTAGCCTTCGGAAGAAAACATAGCTTGGATTCTTATTCAGAATCCTCCTCATCTTGTCTTCGGGCAATTGGCGTAAGTAGACGTCGATTGCCTGCATACTCATCTTTTCTCCAGGGATCAAATCCAGCAAATATTTACTGATGGGGATGAATGGGTGGCCATTTTTTGCGGAATAGCCTATTCGAACCTCTTCGCCGTCTTCAAACCTTACCGTTCCCGACCCCTGAACATGCAGAAAAAACGCATCGATAGGGTCCACCCAGGCCAATTCCAGATTCTGTCCCTCCAAAACTTGCCTGCTTTCGATTTCCTCCCGTGTATAATAGGGCATTACAGTTGAAGCACCACCCCTTTCCGATGGGATTAAACGGCCCCTCAAGATACCAAGCTGAGATGTCTGATTAAGCACCTGGTCCTTAATCGGAGAGAGGATTTCCACGCCTTTAACAAATTCATCCAGGCGAATGTTTACTAAGTCAGGCGGAACCGAGTAAAGGGCCTGAGAATACCGGGATGTTTTCGTCTTAGACCCTGGTATAACCGGATGAAAATAAGAGGTTATTAGCACTTCACCCCACTTATCCTTCCCATACACTTCGTAAAAATCAAAGTTATTAACCACGGTCTCCATAAAATCTTCTCTTGATGCACCGGACTCGATTTGTCCCACTAGGTAATCAAGAGCCTTAATATAACTATCTTTCGATACCGCTTTGGGGCCGAAGGTTAGCGATTCAATCTTCAATCTATTCAACCGCTCTATGTTTTCTTCAATCCCCTTTGCCAACTGGTCCAGGGGAAGGTCATCGGTAAGGTTTTTGGGTGGTGAAGCCAATCGCATGGCTTGGTGAACCCCTTCAATAGGAGCTCTTCCACAAGAAGCTATTGAAACGAGGAGACACATGATGAACAATCGGACGGTTATAATACGCATTTCTATTATTCTACTAATGTGCATCCAGGACACAAGATAGGAAAGAAGGACAACTTGCCTACTTCTGATTTAAAGATTCCTTGCTAAACCCGTACCGTTCAAGCACTAAGGAGAAAAAGTTCGGAAAAAAATGTTAGGTGATAAGCGTTCGGTGTATCCCAAAAGCTATTTTTGCTTTCCCATGCCTTTACCGGTTGTTGTGGTAGAATTTTGTCCCGTAATAATTTTCTAAACCTGCATTAAAAGTTCACGCTCGATTTTAGCGGGAATCTAGGTTTTGTAGAGACGAATTGCAATGCGTCTCTACAATAGATGGCCAACAAGAACAACAAATCGTGCTGTTTAAGTATGCAAGCGGGAAAATAAACAATGTTGCAAGTATTTACAACGAAAAGACCACTAGTAATTTCGGGTTATTTGTTTTTAGGGATCATTATTCTGGTTGCTTTGGTATATGGTCAAAGCGCCTCTTCCAATTTTGAGGAGGAACCTACCAAATCTCCATCCGAGGCCGTTTTCATAAGAAACCCAAATTTTATTATAGAAACCCCGGTCCGTTTCGCCTGGCTGCCCGAATCGATTAACGCTTACTACTTGGCCGGTTTAACCGCTGGCCCAAAGGATTTTCCTTCACAGAATACGATTCAAAAAGCCATAACTAAACGCCTAACCCCTCATGGTTTTGAATACGACAAGTCAGCATATTCCGGTAAAGCCGTATTCGACCGGGAAAAAAAGGGGACAGAGATGAAACCAAGCGACCTAATCTTAGTTAAAAACTGGGCTTGGGCTGCCAACTTCGGAGCGAGCGGACTCTTGAGGGAGATTACTCTGGAGAATAAAGGGAGTCAGGACGTCAGAGATTTGAGAATCAAGGTTGGCTATCTGGGCACAGCGAGAGAAAAAGAAGGATACTGGGGGCCAACCAGCATTTTTGTCATTCAAGACTTGCTTCCGGCAAATAGCGAGAAAACATTCAAGAATATAAATATTGGATTCCGTCACCCTGATGGGATAAGAGAAAACATGAGCGTTTTAAGCGCAAAAACCATAACCCATGATTTATTGATCGGCTATTATCTGGTGCCCGTAAATGCCATTAATGACCATGACTTGAATAAGACATACAACATTACCGAAGCCGGGCAGGAAAATGATATTAACAACGAATACAAAAAGGGTACGTTAATTATCGACGTGATAGACGCCGAAACCAGAGTACTGGTCTGGCGGGGGGCAATGCAAGCCCTACCGAGTTTTGATAGCTCGGATTTCATGAAGCAAGAGAAAATTAATCTCGCAGTAGAAAAATTGATTATCAATTTTATCAGGCCGACTAAATAACGGATTCCCGCTGAACGCGTGCGGGATTGATGAACTACACCACACCATATACATGCTTAACCGGAAATGTTCGATGTGCTGGGTTTGTATCCGGCCGTGGAAGCCTATTTAAAAAACTTCAGCTTCTTATACTATCTTTTTTCTCGATTACCTCGTACTCATCCTCTCTGAGCACTATGGTGCGGCCGTCGTCCTCTACGTGCTTTGTCTCAATCTTTTTAGATGAGAGAAAATAACGTAGTGCCAAAAATCCAATGGCAACGGCACCGATAACGACACCGATGAAAAGACCCACTAGGGCAAGGAGGCTAAAGGCAATCAACCCGAGTAAAACAAGCGGGAAGAAATAAAAGGGCAGCTTTCCTTTATAAAAATAGATTTTACTATCTATGCTCATCTCTCTCTCTCTCTAGACTTTAAGTCTAAAAGTTAAAAATAACAACAGGAACGCATGTATGCGTTCCTTACAAATATATTACTGATGATAAACTCAGCTTCAATCTAAATAGGTACTTTTACTCTTTCCAGGGCTTCTTTGATTGACCCTTCTCTTCCATTTCCCATTAAGCCGTCATGCTTCAATATGACCCGATGCGCAAGAACAGGTATGGCCATCTCCTTCACATCATCCGGGATGCAGTAACTCCTGCCCTCGATAAGGGCGTGTGACTGGGCTGCCCGTTTTAAGGCTATCGCTCCCCGGGGGCTTACCCCCAGCTCAAAAAGCTTTGGATTCCTGGTCTCTTTTATTATGGATAATATATAGTCCAGGATGGATTCATCGATCTTTACCTTTTCCACCATACCCTGGAGAAGGAGCACCTCCTCCCGGGATATTACCGGCTGAATTCCGTCCCAGGGGTTTGCCGGGCTAAACTTTGATAGAATCTCCTTTTCACTCTCGTAATCAGGATAGCCTATGCTTATCCTCATCGAGAAACGGTCCAGTTGGTTCTCGGGAAGGGGAAAAGTGCCCTTATATTCAAACGGGTTTTGTGTGGCGATTACCATGAAAGGCTTAGGGAGCTCGTAGCTTTTGCCGTCTATAGTTATTCTGGATTCGTTCATGGCCTCAAGAAGGGCGCTCTGCGTCTTGGGTGTGGCCCGATTTATTTCATCGGCAAGCACTATGTTCGCGAATATGGGGCCGGGCTTGAAGTTAAACTCCCCGTTTTTCTGGTCAAACACGGATACGCCGAGGATATCAGACGGGAGCAAGTCGCTCGTGAATTGAACCCTCTTGAAAGAAATGGCGGTGGACTTGGCCAAAGCCTGAGCTAGTGTAGTCTTTCCAACACCGGGTATATCTTCGATCAGCATATGTCCTTGAGAAAGAAGCCCTACAATAGAGGTCCTCACTACCTCCGGCTTTCCCTTTATCACCCTCTGGATATTTTTTTCTAGGCTCTTAATTTTTGTAGAAAGCTCTCTGGATTCCAATACTCTTTCTCCTTTATGCAGCACCGCAGCACTTTTTATATTTCTTTCCGCTTCCGCATGGGCAGGGGTCATTTCTTCCCACCTTTTGTTCGCGCCTCACCGGTTTTTTTCTCTCCTCCTCTTCGCCCCGGCTGAGGACCATACGCTGTTGCTCGAGCCTTCTTCTTCGTTCCAGCCGCTCCATGTCTAGGTCGCTAACCGGTCTTACCCGGAATAGCTTTTCGCATACATCTTGATTGAAACGATTCATCATGTCGGAAAACATTTCGTAGCCCTCTTTTTTGTATTCATAAAGCGGGTCCTTCTGGGCATAACCCCTAAGCCCGATCCCCTCTCTCAGGTGGTCCATGCTGAGGAGATGGTCTTTCCAGAGGTAATCAAGGGTCTGAAGCATAACGTACCTTTCGATCTGTCTCATAGTATCAGAACCTATCTCGTTTTCTTTTTCCTCGTATGACCTTATAACTCTGTCCTTTATATAGTCGATTAATTCTGCACTCTTCATGCCGTTTAGGGAGAGGCCGTCGAAATCAAGCTCCACGTTGAAACTTTGATGGATAGCTTCGCCGAGCCCCTTCAAGTCCAGGTCTTGCGCATTCTGTTTTTCGGATATGTATATTGAAGCTATATCCTGAAGCAATTCATCCGTCATCTCGTAGAGGTTTTCCTTAAGGTTTTCCCCGGCCAGTATTTCCTTTCTCTTGGTGTAAACCACATCTCTCTGTGTGTTTAAAACGTCGTCATACTCGAGCAGATGCTTTCTTATGTCAAAATTCCTGGCCTCGACCTGCTTCTGAGCATTCTCTATGGATTTTGTGATTAGCTTGGCTTCAATCGGCTCCCCTTCTTCCCACCCCAACCTGTCCATAACCTTGGAGATCCTTTCCGAGGCAAAAATCCTCATTAAATCGTCTTCGAGCGATATGTAGAAACGGGAGGAACCCGGGTCCCCTTGTCTTCCAGACCTACCTCTTAGCTGATTATCTATCCTCCTGGCTTCATGCCGCTCCGTACCGACTATATGCAGCCCGCCGAGGTCGATAACCTTCTTTTTTTCTGCCTCACAAATGGACTTAGCCTCGAGCATAGCCTCCTCGAATTGATGCGGTTCCGCCTCGTGGCTCTCCACCTTGAACTTTCTTTTTAGTATGTCTTTGGCCAGAAACTCCGGGTTTCCTCCAAGAAGAATATCCGTGCCCCGTCCGGCCATGTTTGTGGCTATGGTGATGGCGCCGACCCTGCCGGCCTGTGCCACAATCTCTGCTTCCCTCTCATGGTGCTTCGCATTCAGGACCTGGTGGTTGATTCTTAGCTTCTCTAGCATCTTGCTCAACCTTTCCGATTTCTCGATGGATGTTGTTCCTACCAGCACCGGCCTTCCCAGCGAGTTTAGCTCCCTTATTTCTTCGACGACCGCGTTAAACTTCTCTCGCTCCGTCTTGTAAACGGAATCGTTGTGGTCGATCCTTATCATCGGTTTATGTGTAGGAATCACTGCCACATCCAGGTTATAGATCTTTTTAAACTCTACCGCCTCTGTATCGGCCGTACCGGTCATTCCGGCCAGCTTCCGATACATTCGGAAGTAGTTCTGAATAGTTATGGTAGCGAGTGTCTGGTTCTCGCTCTCAATCTCTACACCCTCTTTTGCTTCTATAGCCTGGTGAAGCCCGTCGCTCCATCTCCTCCCGGGCATAAGCCTCCCGGTAAATTCATCTACTATAATCACCTTTCCTTCTCTCACCATATAGTCCACGTCACGGTGGAAAAGGTTGTGCGCCCGTAGTCCCTGAATCACGTGATGGAGGAGCTCCAGGTTTGTCGGGTCATAAATGTTACTTATCCCGAGCATTTTCTCTATCTTCGTCGAGCCTTCCTCGGTAGGAGTCACCTGACGGGTTTTTTCGTCTATGGTAAAGTCAACATCCTTCTTTAGTTTTCTAACCACACCGTCTATTTCGTAGTAAAGCTTGGTCGAATCTTCAGAGGGGCCGGAGATGATGAGTGGGGTTCTAGCTTCGTCTATGAGGATGCTGTCCACCTCGTCTACGATTGCAAAGTTATGTTCCCTTTGGACGTAATCATCTAGGGAAAACTTCATATTGTCCCTGAGGTAATCGAACCCAAACTCGTTATTGGTTCCGTAGGTGGCGTCGGCAAGATAGGCTTCTTTTCTGGAGCATTGGACCAACTTAGTTTTGAAGGCGGCAAGTGCCTCTAGGTTTCTCTCCGGGGGTATGTCCATATTTATGTACTCATTGGGCCAGACGCTTAGGTTATTCCTTACCGCCCGCTCGGCCCTTTCCGGGTCTTCCCATTCGACCAGGTATGAAACTTCGTGGTTTATAACCCCTACTTTCATTCCGAGTAATTTGTAAATCGGACCCATCCAGGTAGCATCGCGCCTGGCCAAGTAGTCGTTCACCGTAACCAGGTGAGCACCATGACCGGTTATACCGTTTAGATAAATAGGCAGAGCAGCAACCAAGGTCTTTCCTTCCCCCGTTTTCATCTCCGCAATCTTTCCCTGGTGAAGGACCATTCCGCCTATGAGCTGAACATCAAATGGACGCATCCCCAATGTTCTCCGGGACGCCTCCCTGGCCACGGCGAATGCCTCCGGAAGGATTTCCCAAAGAATATCCTCAAGTCCTTTAAAATACTCTTCTTCCTCCAGTTCCTGGGCGCCATTTAGTCTATTCTTAATCGTCTCTCTGAAATGCGCTGTCTTGTTGATTAATTCTGATGTAGGGAGTTTTATAAGCTCGTTTTCCCATTCGTTTATGCTGGATATGACGGAACGGAGTTTCTTAAGCTCTCTCTCGTTCTGAGAGCCGATAATCTTTTTCATTATATAAGAAATCATACTTTTATTAGACCTCCACGCTTAAAAAGCCGTTTAAAATTATAAGCTGAAAACCTACCCATAACAAGCAAAAAATGGCTAATTCCGGTAGGTGATTGCCGGACGGTTTCTCCGGGAGTGTTTCATAACTCCATAAATACATTGATTTTCTTGGTGAGAACTATACCTAGATATACGACGCCGAGTGTTCTGTCTTCTTTAGCTCAATAAATTGGCTTTCGATGACCGAAATTAAAGTTATGATCTTCGTGCCTCAGGCACCATTTAGCTCGACTGAAACCACTTTAGAAACGCCGGGCTTATCCGAGGTTATGCCGATTAAGGCGTTTACTGCCTGCATCGTTCGCTTGTTGTGCGTGATTATTACCACTTGAGAATCGCTGGCTATGTCTTTGAGTAGGTCCAAAAACTGGGCGGTATTGGCATCATCCAAGGGAGCATCGATCTCATCCAGTAATAGAAATGGTGCCGGTTTTACAAAGCAGGCGGAAATAACCAAGGCTATGGCGGAAAGCGCCTTTTCTCCGCCTGAAAGGAGGTTTACGGATTGAAATCTTTTCCCCCTAGGCCTAACCATCACCTCGACACCGGTATGAAGAATGTCCTCCGGGTCGGTGAGCATCAGTTTCGCCTCACCACCCCGGAAGAGCCTGCTGAAAACTTCCTGAAATTTCTTATTAATTACATCGAAGCATTCCTTGAATCTCTTTTCATACTCAGTATCAATCTTGTTAATGGCCTTTCGGAGAGAAGATAGGGCACTCACCAAATCCTCCATTTGCTCATTCAAGAACCTATGCCTTTCCTCCAGGCCCTTATACTCTTCCGGGGCTAAAAGGTTTACCGGGCCGAATCCCTCGATCTTCTCCTTAAGCTCCCGAAGTCTTGCCTCATCATGATCACCATCATGGTAATTCTCTTCCTCGGAAGCAGTTGCATCAGCGTCAGCCTGACCATCAAATTCTAGGCCCATTTTTTGTATCGTCTCTTCGCTGTGCTCCATCTCCATCTGAAGGCCCTTCAATTGAAGCCCTAGGTTGTTTGACTTCTCCTGGAGCAAATCAAGCTGGAGCCTCAACTCCTCTCGCTCGCTCTCTACCTTTTTTATATGGTCTAAAACCTCGTTTCTGCGATTTTTAGACGCTGATAGTTCCTCTTCCTTCTCCCTTACCAACGCCAGAAGGTTTTCCACCTCGCGGCTGGCATCCTCACCGGTCTTTATCAGATTGAGTTTTTCTTCCCTCTTCTTCTCGATCTCCTTGGTTTCAAGCTCTATCCTTTCCCGGATCTCCTTCAGCCGCTGATCAAGCTCGTCCAGGTCCTCTCTGATGCCCTTTTCCTTTTCCATGAGTGCGGCATTTTCTACCATGAAGTTGGTGATCTCTAACTCCAGGCGGCTCTCCTCCTCCTCCCACTTTTGTGCTCCATCTTCCAGTTCCTTGAATTTTTTCTCTAGGTCTTCTTTCTCGTCTTCAAGGGACTTGAGTGTCTCCTGAATTTCCAGGAGCCCCTTCTCCCTTTCCCCGATTTGTGATTGTACATCCGTCAGGTCAAACTCCACCACTTCCGACCTTCTTTGAGTTCTCAGGAGGTTATCCCGCAAGTTGGCTATATCCTTTTTAATCTCGACATCCCTTATCCCGAACTCGGCCAGCTCTCTTTCCAGCTGTTCCAACCTGCTTTGAAGCCTCTCGATCTCCCGCTGGTTTAGCTCTATCTCCTGGGAGATAGTATAGAGTCTCTCATCCAGTCTCGACGCTTCCAAAGATAGCTCTTCGATCTCTCTTTTTCTCTCGAACACGCCCTCTGTAGGAAACCCGCCGGAAATCGCGCCGGAGGAATCGAGCAGGTCCCCTTCCAGCGTCACGAAGGAGCTTCCCTCATCCATTTCTTCCCGAAGGGTGATCGCTTCTCTAAGCGAAGAAACCACAAAAACCCCCTTGAGCATATTCTCGATCACGTTCGAATCCATTCCCTCGACCTTTACCATCTCCCAAAGCGGTAAGATATCCTCCCCGTTTTTCTTGAAATCTCCGTTGCTCTTTTTGCTGAAATCTATCGGGATAAAGGTGCCTCTTCCAATAGACAGTTCCCGGAGGGATTCAATCGCCTTTAAGGCCTCCTCTTTTTCCTTGACCAGGACCCATTTTAATTTATCCCCAAAGGCCGCCTCTATGGCCCGCTCGTAACCTTTTGGGACGGAGATGAAGTCGGAAATCAGTCCTAAGATTTCATCTCCCTTCCTTTCCAGGAAAAATCTTCTTATATCCTCGGGCAGCCATTCGTAGTTCGATTGAATCTGCTTTAGCACGTTGAGTCTAGAATTAACCTCGTTAAGGCGTTCGCTAAGCAGCTTAGCCTCTCCCCTCGTCGATTCCTGCTTCCTGTTCATGGCAGAAAAATCGGCTTGAATATCCTTTTTTTCTCCATCGATATGTCCTCTTCGCTCTTCAATCTCCTTGTATATCAGCTCCAGTCCGGAAATTCGAGAAGACGTTTTATCTATTTCGCTCTTTACATCGTGAAGCTCTTTTTGGATACGCTCCTTTCTCGATTTAAGCTCGGTTAACTCCTTGTCATATCCAAAAGCCATTCCCTTGAGAGAACTATACCGGTCCAGAGTCCCAAAGAGCGTTGTCCTGGTAGCCTCGAGGTCGGCTCGCCCCTTCGCCACCTCTGATTTGAGACTGGAAAGAACGCTCTCCTTCTCTCTCAGTTCCGTTTCTTTGCTGGATAGGACAGCCCTGACCTCTTCCAGGTTTCTCCTCTTGAGTGTGATGTGGGTTTCTATCCTGCTCTCTTCTTCTCTCAATAAATCGATTTCCTTCTCTACCTTCTCTATGAATTCCTCGACGCTGGATGCCTCGTTTCTCAAAAGCTCCTGAAATGATTCTTTTGCCTGCAGGTCGGACTTGAGTTTATAGACCTCTTCTTCCGATTCATCGTGACTATGTTCTAACACTAGCAGTTCTGATTCCCTTTCCTTTAAAAAGGCATCTCGTTGGCTAATTTTCTCCCTGGCTTGAGAAATGTCCGCCTCTACCCTCGACTTCTCATCCAAGAGCATTTGCACTTCACTCTTCAGCCTGAAGAGCTTGGCCCTCAAGGCCCTAGATTCGAGATTCCTTACTTCTTGAGAAAGCTGTCTAAACCTCTCCGCATCCTTTGCCTGTCTTCTCAGGGTATTCATCTGACGATTCACTTCGCTTATCACATCCTTCACCCTTGTCAGATTTTCCTTTGTGGACTCAATCCGACTCTCGGTTTCACGACGCCTAGTCTTGTACTTCACCAGACCGGCGACTTCTTCGATTATGCCCCTTCTCTCTTCAGGCTTGGTGGTCAGCAAATGCTCCACCTTTCCTTGGCCTATATTGGAATAAGCCCGGGCCCCTATCCCCGTGTCCATGAACATTTCCGTAATATCCTTGAGCCGGCATGGCGTGCCGTTTATGTAGTATTCACTCTCTCCGGAGCGAAAGAGCCTCCTCTTGATCACAACCTCGTTGAAACCGTCCTTGGATACATCGGTTATGGCTAGGGAGACCTCAGCCATACCCAGCGGTTTTAATGACTCGCCGCCATTGGCGATGACTTCTTCCATCCCCTCGGCTCTCAGTCTCCGGGGGTTCTGCTCCCCCAGTATCCAGCGTATTGCATCCAGTATATTTGACTTTCCGCATCCATTAGGCCCTACGATAGCATTTATTCTGCTGTGGAAATGGATTACGGTTTTCTCGTAGAATGATTTAAACCCGATTAGCTCGATAGACTTAATTTTCATTTTAACGACAGGCGAAGATTATCATAAGTAAGTTAAGCTGTAAAGATGGAACACAATTTAATGTGTTATGATGATGGATTCATACTAGATATAGTGTTTAATTACTTTTTAAATAAACTTGACCAGAACTTCTTTTCCCTTTTCTTATCCCGGATATTGCTATCGGATTTCCGCTGCTGAAGAAGCCTGAGTTCCCTCTTGGCCTCTATGTAATTGGGATTACATTCCACAGCCCTTAAAAAAGAGGCCTCGGCCCTGTTCAGGTCCTCCATATGTTTATAAAGAGAGCCGAGGTAATAATGGTTCTCAGCCACCTTAGGGTTGATACCGATGGCTTTTTCAAGCTGCTTTTTAACATCATTCAAAATCCTATCCTTATCGATTTCACCCAAGAACCTCGCCCAGACCAGAGCCCCTAGATAAGCGGCTTCCTCCGGGTTCAAATTCACGGCCTCGAGGAACTTCTCTTGAGCCTCTCTATACCTTCTCTGATTGAGAAAAGCCTCCCCGGCCTTGTAAGCAATCTCGGCATCGTATAGAAGCTTGACCTGAGATTTAACCTTCTCTACTTCGTCCCGTGAATCATATTCCTTACGCTTGGCGTCATCATAAAGGGTTTCATAGGCAACGGTGATTTTTGTGAAGATCTCCTCCGTCCTCTCTCTTATATCTTTGTTGAGGTCAGGGTTAGCATCGGGGTGAAATTTTTTCACCAGGTTAAAATAAGCGTTTTTTATCTCTTCCTTTCTGGCCGATTTATTTATGCCCAATATCTCATAATAACTCTTGCCCTCCAAATTAGAATGGAGACTCTGAATCTCTTCTATGAGCGCCTCCTTTTTTCTCTTTTTTTCCTCCAGTAATAGCTTTTCCGAGACGTTATCCCTTGCTTCATACCCTCCCGTTGCTTCACTCATCCCTTCACTAGACGGAGTAAATTCTATTTCAACGCTCTTTCTCTTTTCCCAATCTATTTCGATATCCGGAATGTGAACGCCTTTTCTATTACTAACAATGTGCTTGCCCGTTTCTTCTCCAGCAATCTTCACGCCCTCTTCCAATCCGCCGGCCATACTCTTTCCTGAATCAAGCTTCGCGCGGGATTTCTGGTTAAATTCCATGCTTGCGGTCTGGTCATTCATCTCTTTATCTATGGATGGAGCCCCTATTGGGGTCTCTTCTGTGGTCACCCCGTAAATCTGCTGTTCTGGAGTAAGCTTGTGCACTCCGCCCTCAACCCCTGGTTCAGTAAAAGAACCTTCCATAAACGGTTCCGATTCGTCGACCTCATCCTCCAGGACGATTAGGTCCTCCGGATATATCTTGATCTCTTCATTCTTTGAATCTGCCGCTTTTTCCTTGGTTACTCTCCTAATAACTGTTTTTTTAACCTCTGGAGGTGGAACTCCCGAGACCTTGACCATGCCAAGCAGGTAGAGAAAATAAAGGAGCTTAATTGTCTCGTCCTTGGGCAGCCTGCTCATCTTCAGTATTTCACGCATGCTCTCCCTATCCTTGAGGAGCTGTATAAACCGGAGCTCTCTCGGGCCAAAGCCCAGTCTATCTATTTGGCTCTTTAGATTTGGGCTTGGTTCAACCGATGGGTTTTCGTCTCCCTTGAAGAAGATCTCTTCGATACTCTTTACTTCTATACGTCTTTTAATACCGTCATAAAGTAGCTGAGGCAGGTCTATTTGATAGGCCACCATTTTATCGGCAAAGCTACTCTCCGGCTTGAAGCTATAAGTCCCTCGTACGCAGTTGAACCCCCCTATTATCTTTTCCCTTACCTGAAGCTCTAAAAAGCTGTTCAGCTCATGAGGGGAAAGCAGGTTCATAGACACAAGGATCTCTCCGAGTCTTAGTTTTTTTTCGTTTGCCGCTTCCAATGCCTTTTCATAGTCATCTTCTTTTATCTTTCCTTCTTCTAGGAGCATCCTTCCAAGCGCCGTTTCCACCTCTCCTCCTTCGGCAAATATGGGGACCCCTTTTATAAGATAGACCCGGAGAATAACATTAGAATTTATGCTCAAAATGCCGTTTCTTTTATCTTGATAGAGTTTTGACAAGAGTAGGGGATAAGAATTCGGTTCCAGTTCTCCGCTTTCTTCTTCCCCATCCACATAAGAGCCAGGCCCCTCGTCGGTTGAGCTCGCCAAATAGGATTCGATGAGGTCAAACAAGGTATTCAACTGGTCAGGCTGTTCCAGTATAAATACCGGTTTCTTCCCTTTTTCGATTTCGGTACTCTCGGCAATATAAGCAGGTTGCAGGTATCCAGAGCCCTTTATTTTATTCATAAGAGTAGGGCTTAATGCATGTGCGGTGAGTTCGATTACGGTGAGGTCGGGGGTTTCGTAGGAAAGCTTGTCAATCCCCTCCTTATAGCTCAGGACGACCGTTACAATCAGGCCTCTTTGTTCCAGGAAGTCCTTTATAGCAAAACAGTACTCCTTATCCGAACCGATAATTAAAGTCCTCATCCGAATTAAACCTCTCTCCCCGGCTCACTATCCTTGAGGAGTAAAAAGATTCTCATTAACCACGATTTTTGATTCCTGTCTCAGCTTTTGTATCCATTCTGAGTATAAATCCCTTCTTCTCTGAGAGAGCGCCTTTTCTTTTAGCTCGGCTTTTTTCTCATCGAATTCCTGGAGATTGACTTCCTGTTTTTCTTTGAGCGATACTACGTAAAATTTGTCATCAACCACATAAACCTTGGAGGCCAGGGGGTTTTTGTCATGGAGTAAAAAGGCTTCAATCCTTAAATCGTCTGCCCCTACGCCAGGAACATCCTCTAGACGCGAAAAAAACCCAGTCTCTTCTATATCTAGCCCCTGAGACTGGGCAAGCTTATCTAATCCCCCGCCATTTGTCCTAGCCTTGTTTAGAAGCTCCTGGGCCTTTTCTCGTGCAGTCTCTTTTGCCCTCATAGATTGGATACGGCTCCTTATTTCTTCCTTCACTTCTTTGAATTCTTTCTCACGCGGAGGGATTACTTCGGCAAGCTCTATAATCCATACGTCATCGCCAACCTGAAAAAAGGTCTTTTGTCCGGGCTCTATAGCAAAAGCCCTCTCTATTACTTGGGCTGGCAGGTCGGATGAACTGTCCGTGGGCGAAAAAGGCTTGCTATTTCTAACTTTTTCTATTCCGCTACTTTCCGCTATTTTATCGAGGGGCTCTTTAATTATGGTTTTTTCGAGAGTGCTGAGCAGCCCGGCCCGTTTTACTCCCTCTCTTTGTTTCTTTAGCTTCTTCTTGATCTCCTCCCTGACTTCTCCCACGGGACGAATTTCATTATCTTCAGACCGGAATTCGTCTGGATATGCGTTATAGTAAGCCAGGATCTCGTCTTCGCTTACCTCAACACCTTTATTGAAATCCTCTGATGTAACGGTGATATAACGAATGCTCCTAAGCTCGGGTGATTTAAGGTCGGCTTTATGCTCTTCATAATACTTCTTTATATCCTCTTCGCTCGGGGAAAAGGAATCCATGAATTCCTGGGACGAGAAGCTCACGAAGTAAAGGTTAATCCTTTCGTTCTCCATCTTGAAAAGATTAAGAAGCTCTTCATTGGTTATTTTTGCTGTTTCATTCATAAAGTTTAGGAGCTTCTGAACCAGTAACTCTTCTCTGTATCTGTCCTCAAACTCTCCCACACTCTGATTGAAGGCCTGTTCCACAAAAGCCCTGTACGCCTCGGCGCCTATGAATTGTCCGTCCACCTGAAATGCCGGATTAGATACGATAGCCTCGTTCAACTCCTCGTCGGTAACCCTGAACCCGAGCTCTTTAGCCTTTTGAGACAGCAATTTGAAATCAATCAATTGGTCCAACGCCCCTCGGGCGATGAAATTAAAGGCCCACTCCGGAATTTCACCCTGCTGTCGATATTGTTTATAAAGCCTTTCCCTTGCCCTATAGAATTCTAGGAGAGGTATCTTCTCGCCGTTTACCTCTGCCGCAGTGCCCTGGGGAACACTTCCCCCGGTGCCGAAGTTACTGATACTAAATCCGAACCCAAAAACAAATGTAATAGCCAGTATTATCAGAACGCCGCGTGTAAACCAGCTCTGACTCCTTCTCAATAGTTCAAGACTCATATAAATGACGTCCTTTTGTCGTTGATATCATTTTAAATCTATATCAGTTACCGATAAGTTTCAAGAATAGGTAGATCCGGGCAGTCTCTCCAATATTTACTTGACACCTGATACCCTCGGACATATTCTAAACCTCTAACATTCAAGATTGAATTCGATTTGAATTCGATTTGGCTACAAAATCATTCCTTATCATGATTCTATTAGAAAAAAGGTTGAGCTGATGATTACTGCCCTGGGAGGAGGGGTTGGAGCGGCTAAGTTTCTGAAAGGCCTTTCCCGTGCCATCAAAAGCGAGCCGTTCACGGTGATAGTTAACACCGGGGATGATATAACCATCTCCGGGCTAAGGATATCCCCGGATATCGACACGATTATTTACTGGCTATCCGATTTCGTCGACCGGGAAAAAGGCTGGGGAATCAGGGGAGACACGTTCAACTATCTTGACTCGCTCAAAAGATTCGGCGTAAAAACCTGGTTTAAAATTGGAGACCGTGACCTGGCCACCCATGTTCACAGGACACATTTGAGAAACAGGGGGCTTACACCCTCTAAAATCACCGCCAAGATAGCCAAGGCCTTCGGAATTAACAACATAAGGATACTGCCGATGACTGACCAGGACGTAGAGACTTGGATAGCCACAGAAGAGGGAGAAATGCACTTTCAGGAATACCTGGTTAAAAAGGCTATGAAGCCCAAGGTCAGCGGTGTGGTGGTAAGGGGGGTGGAGACCGCCAGACCCGCCCCCGGAGTTATACAGACAATAGAGGAAGCCAGGGGAATAATAGTCTGTCCGAGCAACCCCATCATAAGCATCGGGCCTATATTACAGGTCAACGGGATTAGAGAAGCGTTAAGTAGAACAAATGCTAAAATAGTGGCTATAAGCCCGCTAATAGGTGGTAAGCCGTTAAAAGGCCCTGCCGACCGCCTGATGAGAGGATTGGGATTGGAAGTTTCATCAACCGGGATAGCCAGGCTCTATCGTGATTTTTTAGATGAAATGGTTATTGATGAAAAGGACGCCTTTGAATCAGGAGGAATAAGCGCAATCGGCATAAAGCCTATAATTTTTGATACGGTTATGTCAACAGACGAAAAGGCGGAAAGGCTGGCGGAGAGGGTTCTTGAACTTTTTGACCAATAACTTCAGCCCCTATACGCTTTTATTTACATCACCGGTATAGACGACAGAAACTCTCACCGGGTTGAACTGAAGAACAATATTAATGTGTTATCCTATTTGGAAGTGATACTTGAAACCTTCATCGTCCTCAGCGTGCTTATTACGAGAACCATCAGGGACTCGGAGAAATCTTCCACCAGTTAATTAAGCTTTAAGTAAGGAATGCATGCTTGTCCTCAGCAACGTCGAAGGACATGCGTGTTATCTATTATCTTTTTTGGTATTAGCTAGAATAGATATTATATCTGTCTTTATTACCCTAAATTTCCCTCATTCAAAAATTTACAGTTCTTACCCTGCTATTCCTACATCCTCAAAATCATCAAACGCACACTCTGGGGGATCGATGCAGGGTTCAAACTCGCTCTGATTGCTGTGATTTGCGGTCATGCCATACCGGTGTCCCAGCTCGTGCTTCCATAGGGGTAATTGGCCGCATCTGCCTAAACCCTCTACTGCAATAACTATCAGATCTGAATCAAAGAAATATATACCGGCGCAAATATCTTTATCCTCGGCGTCACATTCAAAGTTGAAAGGAACCACATACACCCTCAGCTCGGAAAGTGGCGGTACTATCTCTCCGCTCTCGATTTGAAAAGGCTCCGCACCTATATCCGGGCCCATCATGAACTGGCATTCCAAAAAATCCGCCGCCCTTTCATCGAGTACATCCAATATGTCCTGGGTATCTCCATCCACGTCATCACTGATGGCCACCTGCATTTCATATCCCGGTGTTATTAAATTAAAATTCTGCGCGTTTGCATCCTCTTCGCTGATATGATCCAGCCCCAGGTCTGAGCCATCAAGTTCACAAGAGAGATGAAACAGCAAAATAATGGATAAAAAAAATAAAGCCATATATTTCATCTCTTTCTCCTTAAATCAAAAATGGTGAATTATGATACCCGCTCGGCTTTATAGTCACCATAGGAAACGGACAATTTCCCTGTTTTCGGTCTCTCGGTTTCGAGTTGAAAATTATCGGCGTGCAATACGTATCTATAAAGGCACCTTAAGCAAAATAGAAGTGTCTTCTAAACGCTATGGTAAAATTATCATGACATGAAAAAGATAATCAAGAATTGGGTTCACATTCCCGGCCTTCACTGTGGCTCAGTAGCTTTAAGGGACGTAATCACCTACCACGGATACAGTTGGTCAGAGGCGATGTGCTTTGGCATCGGCGGAGGTCTCGGGTTTTACTACACCATAAGCGAAGAAATCAGCCCCTCCCGGATGATATTCCTCCGCGGCCCGGAAATGGAGCCAACCTTCTTCAGCCTCGTAGACAAGCCCACTTCATGGAAGAAAGAAACGGATGATGAAAAAGCCCTACAAATTGCAAAGGAATGGATAGATAAAGATATACCCATACTGGTCCAAACCGATGTACGTTACTTGGAATACTATAATTCCTGGACAAACTTCCCTGGGCATATAGTCTCCGTTTGGGGCTACGACGATGAGAGAGAAACCGTCTTTCTGGCCGATACCGGTTTTGAAGGGCTTCAGGCGGTTTCCTACGAAAAGTTCATGAAGGGAAGAGCCTCGAAGGCCCCATCAAACCCACTCGAAAATAATTGGTTCGAGGTTAATCCCCAAAAACCGATTAGGCCTTTATCCCAGGTCATACCGGAAGCTTTACGTGAAAATGCAAGAAAAATGACCGAAGGCAGAAAAGGGGGAAGAGGGGAGTCCGGGGTTAAGATGATAAAGCTGTGGTCTGAAGACCTTCACAATTGGTCGGAAGCGTCCGACTGGAAATGGTGCGCCAGATTTGGATATCAAGTGATAGCGAAAAGGGGGGTATGCGGCGCCGGGTTTAGATGGATCTACAGGGATTTTCTGAGGGAGGCGGAAGAAATAGTGCCTTCTTTGAGAGAACTAAAGCTCTCCGAGAGAATGGACTTAATCGGGAACAGGTGGAGCGACATATCGCTGCTTCTTAAAGAAATAAGCGAGAAAGAAAAACCCGATTTAGGTTTACTTCTTCTGGCTTCCGATAAAGCAAGAGAGTTATATGAACTTGAGGAGGAATTTTACTCAACAGCGATTGATAAGATTTCATGAATTTAGCAAAAAAGCATCTAATTAATAGATTTTCTAAAAATCTGACAAAAGGTATCGTTTCCTGAAATCTAAGATTTCTCCCGGAGTTTATCCTGAGCATAGTGAAAGAGTCGAAATGACAGAATCTCTTTGTGTTTTCGGTGCTGCAAAACTGCTTTTGTCATTCCGAACGAACGTGAGGAATCTAAAGTGGTTGCTTCGTTGGGATCTGTGGTAGTGATCAGAGGGGAGGAATCTTAGGGAACCACATCGCTCACAATGACAACCAAAAAAAGATAAATCAAAATGAAACTCATCCTCTTCGACATCGACGGAACCATTCTCCTGACCGGCGGCGCTGCCGTAAGGGCAGTAAACCGCGCTTTCGAGAAACTATTCCGGATTCCGAACGCCATGGATGGAATAAGGGCCGACGGAAAGACCGACCCGATAATCTTGAGAGAGATTTTTAATCGGAATCTGGGAAGAGACTATGAGCCGGAGGAAGCAAGCATCGTTTATAAAGAGTATGTCCTTTTTCTAGGGGAAGAAATAACCGACTCCAGTGGTTTCAAAATAATGCCTGGAGTCACTCAACTGATAAAGACACTCTCTATAGAGCAGGGTCTGACACTCGGACTGGCTACGGGGAATATAGAGGAGGGAGCGCGGATAAAGCTGAAGCGCACGGGGCTTGATTCCTATTTCAAATTCGGGGGATTTGGCTCGGATTCGGAAGAGAGAAATCAGCTAATTCGCATCGCCATCGAAAGAGGGAAAGCTCTCTTCAACCATAAAAAGGAATTTGAGGCCGCATTTGTTATCGGAGATACCCCTTTCGATATTATCCACGGAAGAGAGGCAGGGGCAAAGGTAGTGGCCGTGGCCACCGGGTCTTATTCCGCTCGCGAATTAGAAAAATACGACCCGGATTTTTTGTTTGAAGATTTCTCCGACTTTAAGAGTGTGCTAAAAATATTTTAGAATTTAGCCACAGAGAGCACAGAGGTTGTAGAGTTATTCCTTTATAATATCCTCTCCTATCACTGTGTCCTCCGTGGCAGAAACTCTATACTTTTATTTTCAAACCAAGCGTCTCAAGACCGAGCTCAGTCTCTCATAGTCGTCTTTAAAAAACCGGGCCAGGCTTTTTCCCATTCTGACCAGGTAGTCTTTGTCGAATTGTCTGGCATCCTGGGCATGGCGGAGGGAAGAGATAATCAGGTCATCGACTGGGACGTTAGGAGAGGAAATGATAGTCCTTAGAAAAAAATCCTCGGAACTGAGCAGTTCTACTTCCTCTCTTGTGCACTCGTAGACAAAATAATGAATATGCGGAGGAATAGGGGGAAGAGAGAACCTTATATTCTCTTTTTCCGAATAAGCTATGGTCAGGGAACGGAATTCCGTTTTTAATAACTCAAAAATCTCCGGCTGCTCGCGCTTTAACTCCTCCATGCTCTTACCATAAGGGTCAGGCTTTCTCCCGGGGTCTCTACTTTCGGTAATAATTTCATAGACCAATCCATATACCACCGGTTTTGAATCGGTCCTCACAAAGCAGCCGAAGGAAGGAGACTGGCCTATCCTTGGAGATCGGGCCACGAATCCCTTCGTACTCGACTCTACTATCTCGCCGACTCGGCTCATTAAATCCTGGGTATCCTTTTTGACAAACCTTTTCTGGAAACGGTAACCCTGAAATCTGACCTCACTAACCCTTCTCTTATGAGGTCAAAGAAGAAATCCCTATCTCTCGATTTTACTACTGCTTGCTCGTGCGCTTCGCTTAGAGCTACGGGATAGCCGCTGCCTTTCCTTGCCTGGTCAAAGATAACTGTATGGGTGAGGTCTAAAAGTTCCTTATCATTCGCTACCCACTTCGGTATCTCTACCCTGGCAATCTCTTCGCCAATGTTTAGATAAAAGAAATAAATTTTGTGGTCGCCATACAGGTCTAGGATTTTTGAAGAGCTTTGGAACACCGATGACCTTTCGCCGGGCTTAGATAATACCCTTGAAAATAACATCCGGTCAGTCACGCCTTCTATCGGGGAACAGGGAAGTTCAGGCAAGTCTGTATAAGGACATCTATTACAATAGCTTACCTCCTCCGGACAGAGCCCAACGCGAAGGGTGTTTATCACATCGGTGCTGCCGGGAAAACTGATGTATCCGGCTATCGGGATTCTTAAATCCTTTAATCTATCCATCACACTGATAAAAGGTTGTATGATTTCATTCTTGAAATCGGAGGGGGTTCCTTCTAGTCTCCAGAAAATTAGGGTACCGTCACAAATGGCTACCGTATTTCCCAGGTTTTTATTCTCATCCGCCAGTCTCAGCAGCTCCTGAAACTCCATCAAGGCCCTTCTTTCGGATATTACCGAGCTATCGGCCGGAATCCTCCTTCCATCCCAGATAACCAGCCGATCCTCGTCTTTATAAAAAAACTTGGGATAGGAGTTGAGTTTAGCTTTTCCCTCTTCCCCGTAGTGAAGTACTGCCGAACCGATATTGATCAGGTAGCAGGGCAGCGCTTCATGCCTGTTGGGAAATATCTGAGAGCCATCCGAAGCTATAACGGTGCAGGTTTGAGGACGAATAGGAAGGAAATAGGTATTATCGAGAGGGCCGAGAACGCCGGCCAGTAACCAGGATGTCTTACTTAGTTTTACTTTTTGGGAAAGTTCTTCCCACTTTTTTGACCTGAGTTTAAGCTCGCTCAGGGAGAGGCTTATCTTCTCTAAGGAATGCTCCTCCAAGCCCTTCTTTTCCTCGATCATTTTATTTATTTGAGGCTTCAGAGAAATGAAATTAAGCATGTTGGGTAAGATAACACGGCTTATTCGGTGATACAAGGATTTTACTATTTAGCCACGAAAGACGACCCAAGACTTCGTCGTGAGCTCAGTCGAACGATGCAAGATTCATGATGCATGATCCACGATTCATGATTAAAGAAATTTTTTCTACCGTGTATCCTGCATCGTGCATCTTATATCGTGTACCATGTCCTGCATACTGCTCATTTTCATTCTTGGTTAATTAAGAAAAGAAAAAAGCGGACATCCTCCGAAGAGAGTGCCCGCTTTTAATCCGCATTTCTAAGGTGATATATTAAAAGTCTCCCATACCGCCTGGCGGCATGGCACCAGGGCCGAGGTCATCTTTCTTCTTGGGTTTTTCGGCAACCAGGGCCTCCGTGGTCAATAACAACCCGGCTACGCTCGCCGCATTCTGTAGCGCACTCCGGGCTACCTTGGTCGGGTCCACTATCCCCGCTTCCACTAAATCACAATACTCCAGCCTGGCCGCATCAAATCCATGCGAACCCTTCCCCTCCTTCACCTTCTCTACCACTATCGACCCGTCCCATCCAGCATTGCTCGCTATCTCCCGGAGCGGCTCCTCCAGCACCTTCTTTACTATGTTCACCCCCGCTCTCTCCTCATCGTCTACCTCCGTCAGGTTGTCTAACCCCTTTATCGCCCGGATGAACGCTACTCCTCCCCCAGGCACTATCCCCTCTTCCACTGCTGCCCTGGTCGCATTCAGGGCATCCTCTACCCGGGCCTTCTTCTCCTTCATCTCCGCCTCCGTCGCCGCTCCTACCCGGATTACCGCCACCCCCCCGGCCAGCTTCGCCAACCTCTCCTGAAGCTTCTCCCGGTCGTATTCGCCAGTGCTCTCCTCGATCTGCGTCTTTATCTGTCTTATCCTTCCCTCTATCTCCGGCTTCTTCCCCGCTCCGCTCACTATGGTCGTGTTGTCCTTGTCTATTATCACCCTCTTCGCTCTACCCATATCCTTTATGCTGGCATTTTCCAGCTTCATCCCCGCTTCCTCCGCTATCACTCTCCCCCCGGTCAGCACCGCTATGTCCTCTAACATCGCCTTCCTCCGATCCCCAAATCCCGGCGCCTTCACCGCCGCACACTTGAGCGTCCCCCTTATCTTGTTCACCACCAGCGTCGCCAACGCCTCCCCCTCTATGTCCTCGGCCACCACCAATATCGGCTTACCGCTCCTCGCTACTTCCTCCAGTAGCGGTATCAAGTCCTTCATCCCCGATATCTTCTTGTCATAGAGCAGTATGTAAGGCTCGTCCAACTCCACCTGCATCTTCTCCGGATTGGTCACAAAATAGGGACTGAGATATCCACGGTCAAACTGCATCCCCTCTACCACCTCTAGAGTGGTCTCCAAACTCCTTCCCTCTTCCACCGTTATCACCCCGTCCTTCCCTACCTTCTCCATCGCATCCGCTATTATGTTTCCTATGGTCTCGTCCCCGTTGGCCGATACCGTGGCCACCTGGGCTATCTCCTTCCTTCCCTTCACCTGCTTGCTGAGCTTTCTTATCTCTCCGACTACAACCTCTACTGACTTTTCTATTCCCTTCTTCAGCTTCATCGGGTCATGCCCTGCCGCCACCAGCTTTATCCCCTCTCTGAATATGGCCTGCGCCAGTACCGTCGCCGTGGTAGTGCCGTCCCCGGCCACGTCGCTGGTCTTTGACGCTACCTCCTTTACCATCTGCGCCCCCATGTTCTCGAACTTGTCCTCAAGCTCTATCTCCTTGGCCACGGTGACCCCGTCCTTGGTAACCACCGGTGCGCCGAAGGTCTTCTCTATAAGTACGTTCCTACCCCTCGGCCCCAGCGTCGCCTTCACCGCATTGGCCAG